>SDWO01000001.1 GCA_004195325.1 Candidatus Izemoplasma acidinucleici
AGATGTGTATAAGAGACAGATGTAACAGTTGTACCTTACGGAACTACTTCAAAATCGATTAAGGAACTAGAGCCTGATGGTGTATTCATTTCAAATGGTCCAGGAAACCCAGAGAATGCCTCAAAAGTAATTGAAAACGTCAAAGACATGCAAAATAAGATACCAATATTCGGAATTTGCTTAGGTCATCAATTAATTGCACTTGCAAATAACGCAACAACATATAAATTGAAGTTTGGACACAGGGGTGGGAATCACCCAGTACAACATCTTCAAAATGGCAAAGTTGAAATCACATCTCAAAATCACTCTTATACAGTAGACCCGAGTTCTATAAACGAATCAGTTTTAGAAGTAACACATGTTAATTTAATAGATAACACAATAGAGGGATTAAGAGCAAAGGACGGACTTACTCTAAGTATTCAATATCATCCTGAAAGTGCACCTGGGCCAAATGATAGTGAATACTTATTTGATATGTTTATTTCAAATATGAGAAAGCAAAAAGGTGAAGACAATGCCTAAAAGAAATGATATAAAAAAAATATTGGTAATTGGAAGTGGACCAATAGTGATAGGGCAAGCAGCAGAATTTGATTATGCTGGAACACAAGCATGTTTGTCTTTGAAAGAAGAAGGGTATGAAGTTGTTTTAATAATAGTAATCCAGCTACAATTATGACTGATACACATGTAGCTGATAAAGTGTACATGGAACCATTAAACTTAGAATTCGTATCCAGAATAATTCGAAAAGAAAGACCGGATGCGTTACTTCCAACACTAGGTGGTCAAACAGGATTAAATCTTGCTGTAAAGTTAGCAAAAAAAGGTGTTTTGGAAGAATGTGAAGTGGAAATACTGGGGACCGATTTCAATAAAATTGAAGAAGCAGAAGATAGAAATTTATTCAAGCAATTATGCCAAAGAATTAACGAACCAGTACTAGAAAGCCATATAGCAAACACAACTCATGAAGCAAAAGAAAAGGCCAATTTAATTGGGTATCCAATCATAATTAGGCCAGCTTTTACTTTAGGTGGAACAGGTGGAGGATTTGCATATAATGATGATGAGTTATATGTCATATCAAGAAATGCACTTAAACTATCTCCAGTTTCCCAAGTGCTAGTGGAAAAATCAATCAAAGGTTTTAAAGAGATAGAATATGAAGTTATAAGAGATGCTAATGATACTACTATTACAATTTGCAATATGGAAAATATAGATCCAGTTGGGGTGCATACAGGAGATTCAATGGTAGTTTGTCCTTCACAGACATTAACTAATAAGGAATATCAAATGCTAAGAGATAGTGCGCATAGAATTGTAAGAGAGTTGGATATCAAAGGAGGGTGCAATGTTCAGTTTGCTCTAGATCCTCTAAGTTTTGATTATTATGTTATTGAAGTCAATCCAAGAGTATCAAGAAGTAGTGCCCTAGCTTCAAAAGCAAGTGGATATCCAATAGCCCGTGTGTCCTCTAAAATAGCGGTAGGATACCATTTACATGAAATAGAAATAGCGAATACAAAAGCTTCCTTCGAACCTGCTCTTGATTATATAGTTACAAAAATTGCGAGATTCCCATTTGATAAGTTCACTGACGCTACTAACCATTTATCAACACAAATGAAAGCGACAGGGGAAGTTATGAGTGTTGGTCGAACATTTGAAGAATCATTTCTAAAAGCGATTAGAAGTTTAGAAACAGGAGTTGATCATATCGAAAAAGAGATATACAGACACACATCAAGAATTGAACTACTTTCCTTAGTAAGTGAGACAACTGATGATAGGATATATCAAATAGCTGAGTTGCTAAGAAGAGGAGTAAATTCAGAAAAAATAAACATGATAACGTCAATAGATTTATTCTTTATTAGAAAAATTAAAAACTAAACCGGGTGAAAGTAGTTTGCTAATCATATTTTTACTTACGGGGATATTGATATTTGTTTTC
>SDWO01000068.1 GCA_004195325.1 Candidatus Izemoplasma acidinucleici
AGATGTGTATAAGAGACAGAAATGAATCATTTATTAAATATAAAAACACCAGTATTAGTAAAACAGTCATCACAATACTGAACTTATTAACTCTTTTAAACGCCTTATTCATGAAATCATCTCCTTCTCAAATATTATACCACAATCGAGAGACCTCTAACCGATGCTCTAGAAAATAAAAAAATAGACAAACCTTTAATGGCTTAACTATTTAAATGACTATGGCATTCCAGGAGGGATTCGAACCCCCGACCGATGGCTTAGAAGCTCTTTTAGCTATTTATAAAAGTGTTGGAGACCCAAAGTACATCAATTCCTTAAGACTTACTCCTACCAGCATATTTTAGAAAACCGTAATAAGAGAAATAAACCAATGAAACATACCCAGCTACTTTACTAAAAAAAAAGAAAACTGTAACAAAATAATCCTGATTCCCCCCATCACCATTAATCGATATAAAAATAGTGAAAAGAAAAAAAAATACAAACCAAATACCAATAATCTTTAGAAAATTATCCATCATAATATCATCTCCTTCTTCACTATTTTACCATAAAAAAAGAAATCAGTAAATGACTTCTAAAATAACTCAAATTGCTTTTATTTGCATCCACCGATGGCTTAGACGGAGTATGCTCTCTCAATAAGTAAACTATTTCACAACCTAGAGATACACACATTATTCGCAATAACCGTATTACCCCACTCTTGTTTCAGCTCCTTCCGAAGAACCAAATAAAGTTTCACGAAACAATTCTTCAAAATAATATTCCTCATCAATCCATTCAAATAATCCATCTTCGATGTAAGCCAATGAAACTGTAACATCATTACCCGTAGGATTCCAAACATATCCAGGTAAATCAAATGATATATGTCTTACATTATTAATATTTACCACGATGTCATCATACCCAAGACAGTATATTCCACCACCTCTACGCATATATCTTACATATTTAATACCATTTTCCTCAAAAAAGTAAATCGCTTGTTGCATACTGCTGCCTGTGTATTCTCTATTTACAATTTCTTCCCAAAGATCATTATTTTCTTTGATTTGATAGACACCTCGTAATGTAGTTACAAGCAACATCGATACAATCACAATTATAATTAACTTCCTCACTACACCTCACCACCTTCACTATATTATATTAAAAAAAGTCCATTTCTGGACTTTTTACTTTTAATTGGCATTCTCGTTGGGATTCGAACCCAACCGATGGCTTAGAAGGTTTTTCAATATTCTAGAAAATTGTCAGGTACGCTTCTAAAAAATACTAGGTTTCTCTTCTATAGTTATTGCGGCTCTTTTCTTAATTCCTTCCAATCCATAATCATGAAGAAGTAAATCATACACCTTCTTTTTTACAGGTATAACACAGGCTTGTTTCATGCTTAATGAAATATTATATTCACCAGAAAGAAGATTATAAACTTCTAGCATCCCTTTAACCCTAGGTACCACGCTAAATGAACCTGTAAATAAATACTTTATATACTCATTTCTTGAAACTTGTTCTCCTGTTAAAGTACTAACGATAATAATATCAAAAATCTTATATCCTGGAGTTACACCATTATTATAAAACACAAATACGACTAGGAATACTGCAGTTAATACCAAAGTCGCAATAATGATTGTAACAAACAAAGGATCTAATAATTGAATTCCAATTGCTACATTCACAATAATTGATATAACAAGAGGAACCACTAAAATACACATATCAACAATTGTAGCATATGTTCTTGTAGATAATGGAACCACCGTTTGCATCATTGCTTTCAATGGATCCATTTTTTTATTTCTATGTAAATCTCTATTTATTATGTACTTGTACATTATCACATCATCTCCCTTATATATTATTATAACAAAAAAAGTCCAAAAATGGACTTTTTACTTATATATGGCATTTCGGGAGGGATTTGAACCCCCGACTAATAGCTTAGAAGGTCTTTTACCATTCTGTAAAACCAGTTCAAACTCATTGTTTTACTACAACTAACTTTATCCCCTTTTCAATCTAATCTGTTGTAAATGATACTTCAGATACATGAGAATTGTCTTGGGTAAATCCTGATTCGTATATCACATCAAACACAAGTGTATATGTGGTATTTGATGTTAAGTTACTAAAAACAAGATCATTAGCTATATTAGTTATCTGGTTTCTACTTCCCCAGTTTGTATACTCTCCAATTTTTTCTTCTCCTAGATACAAGAAGACTCCATAATATACGACATAATAATCAGAACTTAATAATTCAATATCATAAATAGCAAAAGTATCACCAACACGAACATTGTCAATTAGTCCTGAAACATCTATTGGTACAAACGCATCGGTAGCAAATTCTGTGTATGCTATTCGAACGTTATGATTTTTACTATCAATTATAATATCTCCATGGATAACTGCAATGTATTCGGTACTAGGATCTAACGCTCGAAACTGGATCTCATCTGATGAATTTAATGTGTTTACTTTACCTTCAAAAGCAGCGCCTATGAATTCCCAGTCACTTGTATATACTTTTATGCTTATATTTCTAAGTTCCTGCATATCGTCCGTTATCGATGCTTGGAAACTTACAGTCCCCCTATTAGTCTCAGTTACATTTAGATTTCCTTCAATTCCATAAGTCACAGAATTAATGCAAAAAGACTCATAACAAACCTCTTCCATTTGTTGTTTACATCCAACTAATACAAATAAAATAGATAGTATTAATATCTTTCTCATATTATCACCCTTCCTTTTATCATTATATCACACAATTTCAGATAACAGTATATAGGACCGAAACACCATCGGTCTATGTAAATAAAAATAACCAAATTCATAAAGGGCTTGGCTATTATACTTTTAATTGGTATTCCGGGAGGGATTCGAACCCCCGACCGATGGCTTAGTAGGTAAATAGGATGGCTGAGACTATTAGAGTATAGTCTTTCTATTTTGGAAAGGAAGTATACATTATAGCTTCAAATAGCGAATTAATGCAAGAACTAAAGGAAACAAAAAACAACTACTTATCAGACATAGGAAAAGTGTCCTAAGTTCTTAGGAGAAATTGAGCAAAATAAAAAGCCCTAATGGGCTAAGTTAAATATTTATTGTTTACTGATAGACTTAGAAATTATCTGCTTGTTTGTAAAGTAAGGTCCAAACCATCCAACTTCATGAGTATTTACATATGTAAACCTATAATTTGAATCGGTAATGTATACATCTCTACTCTTTGAATAAAATTCTTTCAACAAATCACAATCAGCTGTTGTTACGTTTGAAAGTGTTAGAACTAGTTTACTGTCTTGAAAAAAAACTACTAGACTTGTGTGATTCTTCAATTCTTCCAAAAACATACTGTCTGCTTCATCTTTTTCAAGATGATTTACTAATTCATTTGAAAACCCGTGCCATAAATGACCTTCATAACCATCATTATTGTGTATTATACATTTCTTTTTTTCTTCATCAGTTAGAAGAAATAGGAAAGAAGTTTCCCACATTGTTTTTGCAATATTGTTATCATCAATGTGCATCTCCATTTCACAAGATAAAGAGCCCAATTCTTCCTTAATAATTATCAACGTATCTTCCTCAAATTTTAACATATCTCCAACTGGCATAAAATCAGCTCCCTTATTTTTGATTTTAACATTAAAAGGGGATACAGTAAATATATAAGGATAAATACATCAAAGATAACAAAAGGCCATAGGTCAGGGTGACCTACGGCCTAAACGATAACTTATGAGAAATAAAAAAGCCCTAATGGGCTTAGCTACTTATTTATTGGCATTCCGGGAGGGATTCGAACCCCCGACCGATGGCTTAGAAGGTCTTTTCAGTATAAAAATATGTTTAATTATCAAATCTATATACAACTCTTTGATTTGAGTACTCATTATCAAATTCAACTAATAATGGTATATTATTCTCGTCAATACAAAGATAAATAACATTTGAATTCTCAGTATTCCTTGCGATGTATAACATAAATAATGTTCCAAATGTAAAATCTAACTCTTCGTGATATCCAGCAAATAAATGAATCCCTGGATATTCAGATGTAGTTCTTATCCACTCATCGTTTATTGACACTTCATTGTTGTTCATATAATTATCTAATTCTGCTAGAATTTCGTTTTTCGTTGGAAACTGAAACTCAAGTATATAATGAATTGGAATATCAACATTCTTTGGAATTACTACAATGATAAAACCATTGTCACCTTCTGCTAATGTAATTATAGCCTCTTCATTTGTATTATCCCAGTTTGAATCATATGCTTCATCAGCTCTATATATATAATCTCCCTGTATGCTTCTAACAAACATTCTATTATTTGTTTGAGGATTTGACAATCCAGAACCTGCAATAAATTCAATTGTATTTGCCTCATAATAGTATTGATATCTAACAGTGTGTTCATTATTTTCAGTTTCTTTACATCCACTGGACGTTAACGTTAAAAAAATAACCATTATAGTTAGTACTATCCTCCTCATATAACCATCTCCTTCTTAGATATTATAACACAAACCCAGGGACCGAAACACCACCGGTCTAGGTAAATAAAAAATAGTTAAACCATAAATGGCTTAACTACTTAGTTTTTAATTGGCATTCCGGGAGGGATTCGAACCCCTGACCAATGGCTTAGAAGGATTATGCTCTCTCAAGAAGTAAAACTTTTTCACAACCTAGAGTTACACACATTATTCGCAATAACCGTATAAACCCACTCTTGTTATATTTCCTTCACTTGTACCTAATACACTTTCAAGAAATAATTCTTCAAAGTAATAATCCGGATAATCCAAAGTAGATAATCCTTGTTCAAAGTAATATTCCACATCATCCCATACAAATAATCCATCTTCGACATAAACCAATGAAATTGTAGCACCAGGACCTGAAGGATTCCAAGCATGCTCGGGTATATCAAATGATATATGTCCAGCTTTATTAAAGTTTATTATTAAGTCATAATAACTTCTACAGTACACTCCACTACCACGAATCATATATCTTACATATCTAATATCATTTTCTTCAAAAAAATAAACCGCTTCTTGCATACTAGTACCTGTGTATTCTCTATTTACTATTTCTTCCCAAAGCTCATCATTTGATTTCTCATTTTCAGTACATCCTGAAGCAGTAAATAAAAACAATAGCAACAGAACACTTATCAATAACTTCCTCACTATACATCACCACCTTCTCTATATTATACCAAAAAAAGTCCATTTCTGGACTTTTTACTTTTAATTGGTATTCTGGCGTGATTCGAACACCGACCAATGTCTTAGAAGGTCTTTCACCTAATGATTCCAACGAGAATTACCTTATATGTAAATAGTCACTTAATCAAAAATGATGTTATAACCATCTAATAACTCTTCAATTTTTAATCTTATAGCTGGTGTTTCAAAACCACCTTTCATCCTGATAGTGATAGAGTCATCTTCGGTTACCACCGTCAAATCCCCTATTCCAAACCAAGTAATGTATGCTGGATCAAAATAATCAATTAGTAATTTAACTGTATTAGAGTTTTCCTCTAAATTAGCTATAATCTCTTCCTCAGAAAAACCATCTACACTTTTATATGTACTAATGTCAACTCTTGAAAAAATACGTCGAATATTGTTATTATCGTCAAAAACTATTTCTAAATCTGTATTCCCATACATGATATGTACTCTTATTTCATCAAAAACATAATGACTATTAACAACATCAACAATATCGATCAAAACATTAGAAATCTCATCAATCGATTCATGGGTCAAAGTATCTGAACTATTATATTTATAAACAACGTACTCTTCAACAGGATTCCTGGAATAATAGAAGACTATATCATCTTCCTCATATAATATTAACGTTTTTAGTTCGTTTGACATTTCAGAACCCTCAGTACGAACACTTTTATCATGATAGTAACACTGGCTCATAGTTCTACAATCTTCTATTGATTCTCCATGCGGAATACCACAACTAGTTAATGTCAACGAAAACAATACAACTAAAATAATCTTTGCTGTACTTAGCATATACACCATCTCCTTCTTGGATATTATAACACAAACCCAGGGACCGAAACACCATCGGTCTGGGTAAAAGAAAAAACATCAAATGATGGAATGAATTTTTAATAGATGGGACCTAAAAGTCCTATTTAAAATTAGTATGACTATATAATATTAGTAATAAGGGATACGCAAAAAATATGCGCAAAATCAATTCCCTTAAGGAAAGGAATGGATTTTTTTATGAAAAAAGTTTTATTGTTTATGTTACTTAGCTTAATCACTATGATTAATGTTGATGCAGTAAACGGAGTCAATGCTTCTGACTCGAGAGCAATTGCCATGGGATATGATATTGATGATCAGCAATATGGTACAGTAATGGCTTATGATGCAGTTGATAGCTTTGCATATTGGGATGGTAAATCAATTGGGTATGCAGAAATTGAACAAGCTGTATATGAGGATCAGACAGATAGTGATTATAACTTAGTTATTTATTATGTTACCGTAAAATCATATGACAGGGATATTGGATTTTTAGACAGATACTATGGAGCGACTGATTATGTTACAATAGAATCAGATGTAGATGATGCTTTTGTAAATTACGGTTATGGATATTATGCTTCTGCAAATGGTTATGAGATGAAGCAACCTTCTCCTCAACCTATTGCGAAAGTCGAAGAATACACTATCGGAATTGATATTGGACAAGAAACAAAAGTGAGTGGTAGTGTACCAATTGAAATAAAGGAATTAGAAGTTGAAACTTATCATGATTCAGCTTACGAAATCTTCAATGTTGGTTATGATTACTCATGTAACTTATTTGATTGTAGTTACATGAATAAAGAAACTTACCAGAAAGCAACATTCCTTGTTGATAAAACAGATGTTACACCAAATTCATATCGTGCTAGTTTTATTAACAACACTACAATGACAGTTACATTCAGAGATAATGGTATTTGGGGATATAGACCAGTTGTAATTGAAATCCCAATAGGAGTTACTTATTTCTAGAAAATTTTGAAGGGTGATTAAATGAAACTTAAACAATTACGAAATATCACATTATTCATTCTATTTATTATTGTAATATTAGTATTGATATTCTACTTTCCTTTTGGTAGAAAGGCTCCTAAAGGTGCACCTGGTGATTATTATGAAGTATTGGATTCATTAAATGAAAGTAATTCGAGTTTTTATGTTCTGGGTGAGGCTACGTTGCTACCTACTGAGGTTAGGTATGTTGTTGCAGAAACAATATACCAAATCCCAATACAACCAAGAGAGAGAACGAATTTCATATTGATAGATGCTTCATTAATCGATGAATTTACTACTCTTGAAGTTTCTAGAATTGAGGAGTTATATAAGAACTCATGTTATTATATAATAATTTTGAACTATGGAGATTCAAATCATTTAGAGCTAAATCATTTAATTGAGGTTGAAGACTCAAACTCAAACTTTCTAGTTCTTGATTACACAGTGTGTGGTGAAATTTATTATACCAGAACAGTTAATACTGAATATGATAATTTTAATCAATATCAATATGAGATTATGTATATCGTCCAAAGAAAGATTAGTAGACATATTGATGATGATGAGAACTAGAATTAATTAATATGAAAAGGAGCTAGTTATTTAAGCTCCTTTTGTTTGGAAGTTTCTTAAAGTGTTCGTTACATGATTGATGTATCAAGGATTAATAACATTCGGTGGGAACGACATCATGACTTAGGTCTATTAACTCTCTTGTTTATTACTACCAAGTAATCACTGGGGAAAAGATAAAACATCAAATGATGGAGTGAGTCTTGAATGGATTGTGGCGCAGCGCTCAAAAAAAAGAAGCCCATAAATGACTTCTATATTATACTAAAGTAGTTAAAAAACTAAAATGCACATTTATACATAATTAAAACTATTCAAAGAAATCTCCTTTATAGAAATTCTCATTGTCAAGTTTTTCTGCTGTCATTCTGAACATAACGCAACCATCAGGACATACAATATTTTTACTATATCTGCTATTACCACCGATATATTCTAAATTCCCACCACTTCTAACAGCCTCCATAATTGGAAACATGATCGTCATTACTTTTGAGCAAATACCTTGTCCATCAGTATTTACAGGACAGCCATAGGTGCAAGTATACTTATCTCCGACTTCCTCACCGTTCCGACAATACCTCTCTGTGTGATCACTACCGAGAAACTTTATTACCTCAATTTCCCATTTATATTCCTCGTCATACCATTTTTTCATTATTTACCTCCAAATCTTTTCTATTCTCCACTTTGTATTTTTTGTTAATCCACTCAACTTAAACCTTAATATTACTTCCACGAATCTTTATATATTTTCTACTCTCATTTACTTTCATTTTTTTTGTAATCTCGGATTCTAAATCAATCCCTAGCAGTTCAGATATTCCAAGTAGATATATTGCCACGTCAGCAAGCTCACTTCCAAGTGATTCATCATTCTTATTAAAAGCTTCAAACGCCTCTGAAACTTCTCCAATTAGAAAACAGAATTCTTTTTCAATATTATCTATGTTAAATCCCTTCTCAACTTTATTTTCTACTATTCTCTTTTGAATCTTAGCAAAATCCATAATCTCACCATCCTTAAAACTAATTATAGCATAACTTCCTCGACTACCCCTACTACCTAATAGAAAAGAAGCTACAAATGAGCTTCTGTTTTAAAAATTAATGGAGATGATACTACTTAATAATCAATTAAGAACATCTAACTTAGTCTTTAACTTCCCAAATTACTTCTTCAGTTTTTTCTATGCGTACCAGTGTTCTGTTTTTAATAATACAGAACTCTCGCAATCTTATGTCATACTGCTCCAATATCGGTCGCCAAAAATTCAAGAAACGATCACTAGTTTTTTTCAATCAAGACTAGTCTTGAAGATCTATCACTACATAATAGCTTTTGAGGTAACCATTAATACTAGAATCATAACAACTGAAGTTATGAATGCTATGTAATAATAGTACTTCTTCATGTATACATAGC
>SDWO01000062.1 GCA_004195325.1 Candidatus Izemoplasma acidinucleici
ATAGTATCTGACCCCTTTTGTTTCCTTTTGTTTCTTGAATCTTATAAGGTAACAAAGTAGGGGTTAACTATTTACTTTATCCTTATATTGCTGAGAAATTGCGATGAATTTCTCTTCTATCTCCAGAAAAGCCTCAACCACATCAGGGTCAAAATGCGTACCTTTTCCTTCAATAATAATAGAACGAGCTTCTTCATGAGAGTATGCTTCTTTGTATACGCGTTCAGAAATTAAAGCATCATAGACATCTACCAAGGCCATCAAACGTCCAGATAATGGTATGCTTTCTTCTTTTATTCCTTCTGGATAACCGCTTCCATCCCATTTTTCATGATGTGTCCACGCAATTTCCTGGGCGATTTTTAGAAATGAGTTTTCTCCCAGTCGTTCCTGAGCAACACGCAAAGCTCGTTTCGCATAATAGGGATGCTTCTTTATTTCTTCAAATTCTTCACTACCAAGCTTTGCTGCTTTTAGAAGAATTATGTCTGATACCCCCACTTTTCCAATATCATGGAGTGGCGCAGACTTATAGAGCAGTTCTATGAACTCCTTGGTCAGTACTTCTTTGTATTTCAAGTTTTTCGCGAGTTGTTCCGCCAAAATCTTTACATAATTTTGCGTACGCATGATGTGGCTGCCGGTCTCCGGGTCTCTAGTCTCAGCAACCGCTGCCAAACTGAAAATAGTCGCATCCTTTACATTTTCGAGTTCCTTGGTTCTATCCTTAACCAGTTCCTCCAATATTTCATTCTGCATAATTAAAGCTTCTTTCGCGAATTTCAATTCAAGATGTGTCTTTACACGAGCTTCAACTTCTGCAATTTCAAAAGGTTTTGTAATGTAATCAACAGCTCCCTGACGAAATCCTTTAGATTTATCTTCTATATCTGTCATGGCAGTCAGAAAAATAACGGGAATATTCTCAGTCACTTCCCTTGCTTTCAAATGTTGACACACTTCATAACCATCCATTTCAGGCATATTAATGTCCAGAAGAATCAAGTCGGGCAGTTCATTCCGAATTACTTCAAAGGCACTCTTACCGCTCAACGCAAAGATGATATTGTATTGATCCTCTAGTGCGTTCTTTAGTATGTCAATGTTCATTTTTACATCATCAACTATAAGAATCTTTGATCCCTGCAACTTAAACAACTGAAACACCCCATCCTTACATTATTATTAACCATATGCCCTAAAAGTTTATTCCATCGAATCTGTATCCTTACTCAATATACGGTTTACTTCAGATGCAAAAATATTGAATGTCTTTATAACATTGTCTGCAAGCTGAATCAAATTTTTGTCGCCTCTTTTCGAAGCCTCTGCCAATTTGGTTGCCGATTCGTATACTTCTTTTGCATCCAGATTTCCCGCAATTCCGCTGATGGTATGCGCCAGTCGATATATATCATCAACCTTACCAGCTTCAACCATGAACCGTAGCTGATTTATCTGGTCAGAATAACTGTCAACAAACTCGAATATGAGTTTCTTTAATAATGAATCATTACCACCGAGTCTCTTTAGTGCTGAATCAACATCCAAGCTTTTAAATTGTGGAAAACCTGTCGATTTATGAATATCTTCTGTAAATGTATCAATATCATTCTGCGAATTTGAGGCTTTTGCATTAATCCAATTTTCCAGTTTTGCATACAGTTGCTCAATATCCAATGGCTTTGTAATGTAATCGTTCATCCCCGCTTCAAGACACTTCTGTTTGACCCCTTTCATTGCATCTGCTGTCATTGCTATTATCGGGAGGTCATGAATTTTCAACTCTTCACGAATGATACGAGTAGCTTCATAACCATCCATGAACGGCATCTGAACATCCATCAATACCGCATCATATGCTTCTTCATTTCCACGAAGTTTTTCAATCGCCTTTTTACCATCATCGGCAATATCAACGACTATACCTTTTTTTTCCAAGAATTCCCGTGCAACCTGCTGATTTATGTCGTTATCTTCCACGAGTAGCACCCTTGCTC
>SDWO01000091.1 GCA_004195325.1 Candidatus Izemoplasma acidinucleici
GTCGGCAGCGTCAGATGTGTATAAGAGACAGGTATAATAAATATGCAGTTGCCAGTATGGCGGAATTGGTAGACGCGTTGGATTCAAAATCCAATGGCTTTACGGTCGTGCCGGTTCGACTCCGGCTACTGGTACCAATAATAAAAAAAAGACAATTATTTGTCTTTTTTATTTTGCCATATAGATTTTCATTGCTTCATATAAGAATAATGCAAGACCTGGATGTAAATCATTATAGTGTTTGCTGAATCGTTCGTCTTGGGTATACATTTCTGTCAAAGCTAAATGTTGTGATTTAGTATAAGTCGGCCAATAAAACATCAACCATTGTTTATGCATATCACACATCTTCATAGAAACCTCATTCGTGGGATCGTCTAGATTGATTGCCTCAAACATAATGTAGTGCATTTCTTGTGTGAATTCTTCATGATTTTTCATTTCTTGTTCTGTTTTGTTTTTGTATTTTTTATTTGACCTTTTTACAAATTCTTTGTCATAGTTCTTATTCATTTCTTCTCTGTATTTGTCATTGTTAATCATTAATTTATCATCTTTAAACGCTTCGAATTTCTTCATGTTTGACATATTTGTGTCTCCTTTCTTTGATTGTAATGTTTGTTTTATAGTTAAGAGAATTAATTCGTAGGAGCTCATCTTCTTTTTAAGTTTAGTTTCCATTTCCTCTAAGGAAGAAACAATATCAAAGTCTTTATTAGAAATAACTTCCTTAATCTCTTTCAATTCATATCCTAACTCCTTATAGAACATGATTGTTTGCAAGGTATCTATATCCTCTTCAGTATATAATCTATACATTGAATCTTCATCTCTCTTTGGAGATAAAAGATCTATATCATCATAATGACGTAATGTTCTTGAAGAGATACCTGCTAATATAGCTAGTTCATTAATTTTATACATATTATCACCTACATTCATTATAAACCTTGACGTTACGTCAGGGTCAAGAAAAATGTCAAATTAATTTCAGTATTATGCTATAATACAAAAGATGAGGTGAGGACATGAAGAATTTTATTTACAACTCTCCAACAAAGATTATTTTTGGAGACCAACAGATATCAAAACTGAAAGAAGAACTTATTGATTATAAGGCTAAGAACGTGTTACTTGTATACGGTATGAGTTCCATTATTAAGAATGGGTTATACGATAGTATTATATCAATTTGTAAGGATTTAAATATAAATGTAATTGAAGAAAGCAAAGTAAGACCGAATCCTGATATATCAAGTGTTAGAAGTGGAATTGAGAAATGTAAAGAACATAAAATTGATTTCATAATCGCAGCAGGTGGAGGTTCTGTTATCGACTGTGCCAAAGCAATTGGGTTTGGTGTATATTTTGAAGGCGACATTTGGGATGTATACTTAAGAAAAGCCGATTCATATAAATCATTACCAATTGGAGCTGTAATTACTTTGGCAGCGACAGGAACAGAAACAAATGGAAATAGTGTAATCAGTAATGATGAAACTGGGGAGAAACGAAGTGTTGGATATCCAATAAGTATACCTAAGTTTGCGATAATAGACCCAACTTATACTTTAACGGTTAATAGACATCACACAATATCAGGAAGCATTGATATTATGATGCATATATTTGAACAGTTTATGAGTCCAACTACAGATACAATGACATCTGATTTGATGAGCATTGGTGTTTTAAAATCAGTTATTAATAATACAAATAAATATATTAATGGAGAGAACACATACGAAGTACGCGCTAATTTATCATGGGCATCTACAATAGGATTAAACTGGATTCTTGGAATAGATAAGATTGGTGATTGGGCAACACATCGTTTAAGTTATCCATTAACTAAAAAATATGGAACATCACACGGGTATGCTCTGGCAATGTTATTTACAAATTGGGCTAGAGTTGCTTTGAAATATAATGAAGAAGTTATGAAAAGAAGATTAACAATATTAGGAGATCAGTTATTTGACGGATTAGATTACAAAGAAGTTTGTAATGCCTTAGATAGATTATTTGTATCATGGGGAGCACGCGTCGATATGACTGAACTGAACATTTCTGAGGAAGATATAAATTCACTTGCTAAAAACGCACTAGCACTTGGTAGTGTGGGACAAGTAACTGAAATAGACTTTAAAAAAACTGTGGAAATATTCCAGTTATCTAACAAGTAGGTGAAAACATGTATGGTATTGATTTTGACGGAATAATAAAGAATTTATATGAAGGTGTTTGTATAGTGGACAAAAATAGAAAGATTGTCTTTTGGAATACTGGAGCTGAAGAAATTACTGGATATAAAAAAGACGAAGTTATCAATTCTTTTTGTTATAAGGATATTTTAAAACAGCTTGATCTAAACGGTAAAAGTTTATGTGATGATGGATGTCCATTTCAATATTCACTTGATACTGGAGAAATAAGTGAGAGTGATGTATTTATGCATCATAAATTAGGACATAGAATTCCTGTAACTGCGAAGACAATGCCGTTATACGATGACAATAAAAATGTTATTGCTGCGATTAAAGTATTTACAGATACAAGATCCAGAAAAGATAAGTTTGAAGAAAATAGAAAACTAAAAGAATTACTAGTAGTAGATACTTTAACAGGGATTTATAATAGACGTTATTTAGATTTCCATTTAGAAAATATTGTAAAAGAAAACAAACAGTTCGATGTCCCATTTGCGATTCTATTTTTTGATATTGATCAGTTTAAAGAAGTGAATGATACTTATGGACATAGTGTCGGAGATGGTGTCTTAAAAACGATTGCGACTACATTGAAATCAAACCTGAGAGGTGATGATGTTATTAGTCGTTGGGGTGGAGAAGAATTCATCGCAGTTGTTCGAATCGCAGATGAGAAAAGCTTAAAACTATTGGCTGAGAAATTACGATTACTATGTGCTAATAGTGACTATAAACATGACTCAGAAACTTCAATTACGGCTACTGTATCTATCGGTGGAACGATGTACACTAAAGGAGAAACAATTAACGAAGTTATAGAACGTGCGGACAGTTATATGTATCAGGCCAAACAAGCAGGAAGAAATAAAATAATAATAAAATAGGCTAGTCCTATTTTTTTTTGGTTTTAGTAGTGATTTTTAAGTAGCGATATGTTACAATTTTATGTGGATAAAAGGAGCTGGTTAGATGAAAGTAATCGCAGTGAATGCAGGGAGTTCGTCTCTGAAATTTCAGTTATTAGAAATGCCAAAAGAAACAGAATTAGTTTCAGGTGTTGTAGAAAGAATCGGAATTAATAATTCTGTTATAAAAATCAAACTTAACGGAGAAAAAATCGTGCAATTAATTGATGTTCCAAATCATACAGTTGCCGTTGATTTATTATTAAGCAAATTAATTGAATTAAACGTAGTAAATACAATCGATGAAATCGATGGAGTAGGACATAGAGTTGTTCACGGTGGTGAGCAATTTAGTGATAGTGTTGAGATTTCTGATGAAGTAATTAAAGCAATTGAAGATGTATCAGATTTAGCACCGCTTCATAACCCAGCTAACTTAACAGGTATTAAGGCTTTTCAAAAAGCGTTACCTAATATAAAAGGAGTTGCAGTATTTGATACAGCATTCCATCAAACAATGAATCAAGATTCATACTTATACGGGGTACCTTATGAATGGTATACAAAGTATGGCGTAAGAAAGTATGGGTTCCACGGAACAAGTCATAGATATGTTTCAGAACGTACCGCTGAGTTATTAGGCAAAGATATTAAAGATACGAAAATCATTGTCTTACATCTAGGAAACGGTGCTAGTTTATGTGCTGTAGATGGTGGAGTAAGTGTCGATACTTCTATGGGATTCACACCACTTGCTGGTATCATGATGGGTACAAGAAGTGGGGATATTGATCCTGCGATTGTCGAATACATCATGGAAAAAGAAAACAAAACGATCAATGAAGTAATATCTGATTTAAATAAGAAATCAGGATATATTGGTCTTAGTCAAAATAGCAGTGATAGTAGAGATTTATGGACAGCTTCACATAGTGGAGATAAGCAAAGCTTTTTAGCAATTACAAAACAAGTAAAAATGATTTGTGACTATATCGCAGCGTATTACGTAACAATGGGTGGGTGTGATGCAATATGCTTCACAGCTGGTGTTGGTGAGAATGCAATATTCACAAGACAACTTGTTGCGAAACGTCTACACGCTTTAGGGGTTAAGATTGATGAAGAACGTAATTTTATCCGTGGTGAAGAACGTTTAATCAGTACAGATGATTCTAAAATTAAGTTATTCTTACTTCCAACTAATGAAGAAGTAGTAATCGCAAGAGACGCTGTACGTTTAGCGAAATAATGAATATTACAATAGATTCAATAATCAAAGAAAAAACACCAAACTTTTCTGTTGGTGTCCTTGAAGCTACTGTATCTGTTTATGAAGAGGAAAAAGTAAATGAAATTATCAAATCATTTGAAGATAAAATCTCTAGAGAGATTAATATAGAAGATGTTGTGAATCTGCCAATAATTATTGATGGAAGAAACGCTTATAAGAAATACAGGAAAGACCCATCAAGATATAGACTCGCGGTAGAAAGCCTATATCGAAGATTATCAAAAGGGAACAAACTGTATCGTATCAACAACGTAGTTGATTTAGGTAATATTTTAAGTCTCTATACAAGAAAAAGTATTGCCGTATTGGATCGCGATAAAATTGATGGAGACGTCTTAATTCGATTAGGAAAAGAAACTGATGACTATCAAGGTATTGGAAGAGGGTCACTAAATATTACAAACATACCATTATACGAAGACAGTATTGGGCCGTTTGGGAGTGTTACAAGTGATACTGAGAGAACAATGATTATTCCAGGTACGAGGAATATACTATTGTTCATTATATCTTTTTCAGGTAAAGAGTCTCTAAACCAAGAATTAGAATACGCATCTGAATTGTATAGAAAATATGCGAAAGCTGAGATTAAAAACACATACATAATAAAATAAAAGCTCATCTTAGATGAGCTTTTTGTATTTCAATAATTCAATTGTTGCTTGTTCAAATTTTTCAATAGCGTTTGTCTTCCATTTTGTTGAATTTGGAAGAAAGGCTTTTTTCATTAAAGAAGTTTGGTACTCCTTCATCTTTTTATTTGTCGCAAAATGAGTAATGTTATTCTCAAATAGAATTGTTTTAAATGTCCTAAGAGTATCAAATAAAGAGTTTCCTATAGTTCCAAATTCATAGCAAAGCGCAAGAAGAGATGAGTTGTGATCTTGATTTTGATGTTCTTGATACAGTTTTTCAGTAATATCTCCATCTGTATCGTACATAGTATCATTTTCATATCCAATTATACTTTTGTACTGTAAGTTCTCTTTTAATTCTTTTGTTGTTTTAGTTTCATATCTTGAATTAATAATAGACATTTGATACTTGTTTCCATAGCCACTATGTAAATCAATCCATAGTACAAGAGCAACATTCGAGTACAAAGAATCTAATTCTTTTATAATATACTTTGTAGATGGTTCATACTTAGTACCTGAATAATATATACTTTTTGAATCTACCTTTTGTCCTTTTAGAATTGCCAGGTTCATTGTTTTGATTGAATGCTTTATGATATTCCTAATAACAGTAGTGTAAAACCATATATTAGAACCGAAGATAGAATTAAGTTTTCTTGGGGCCAAGAAAGAATGGACTTTTATGAAAGCGTCATTTTCTAATTCAAACCCATTTTTACTATAGTTTCTATTTAAATCAACGTTGTTCACATTAAACCTTCGATAATTGTCCAGTCCATGAGGATTAATGATATGATACATAATAATTTCTGTGTTAGCATCTACTTTATCCAAAATATTAGTTAAAAAGTGCATCTGACAAACATGGCCAATGTATCCTTCAATTCCATGAAGTCCAGATGAAATAACGATTCTGTTTGTTATATCTGCTTGTTTAGAAATAGTTATTTTATCAATATCGTACTCACCAATAGGTTCTTTATGAGTCTTTATGATATAACCTTGTTCTGCAAGCATTGATAACACTCTATCTAACTCTAATTTGCTGTCTCTTAGATTTTTAGGATATGCAAACATAAAATACCACCTCACTAAATCAAGGCCATTATATCATATATATTAGTTTATCTTTTGTCTTTTAATCGTATTTGTTATAAAATACGATTAAGGGCGAGGTGATAATATGAACAATACAAAGCGTTTTTATAAACGTTTGTTGGATATTTCATTACTTGTTTCATACTTTTTAGTTATTATACTTGTTTTCTTAATGGTATTTAGCATCAGTGTTGGAGCTCTGAATTTTAATGATTCTACAGGTTCTATCATTGTTGAAAAGTATTCATATTTGAAACCAATTTATATTGCAATTATTGTAGGAATCGTGGTTTTTGTTATTACATCACGTGTTTTTCTGCAGTTTATTTCAAATACTGAAAAACTTGAAACAGCTGCAGATTACAGAAGAAACAAATCAAAGAGTATAAACAAGGCTGAACAGAAAAGATTAAAGAAAAAAAGATTAAAAGAAAAAGAATTGCTACTGGCTTCAAAAAAACGTAAAAGACAAACTTCTGTGCCAAGCGTTGTAGATGAACAAGTGACAAAAGGAACTGCGATTGGAACATTGATCAAAGACGTTGGAAGCATTAAACAAACTGAAGAACCAAAACCAATAGAGATAGCTAATCCTATGGATATTGCTGAATCAAAAGAATATTATACCAGATTAAACAAATCTGAATTAATTGAGATTATTTCTAAAGTATTAGGAACATCAATTAGCAAATCAAAAAAATTCGTTAATGGACTATTCAACATTATTAAAGAAGAACTGATCCAAGGAAATGAAGTAAAGATTGATGATTTTGGAAAATTCAGTACTAATTTAGTAAAAGAACGAAAAGGGGTAAACCCTAAAAATGGTAAAACATTATCGATTTCAGAACATAAAGCTGTAAAATTCACACCATACAAAAAATTTAAAGACGATATTACTAATGATGTAGTTGCTACTGGTGAAAGATTTCTTTTCACAAGAACAAGTGCGAAAAATCTTGATGAAGATCGTGTAGCAGATGAACTAGAAAAAGAAAGAATTGCTAGAGATCACATTGAAGACGTAGTCACTAAACCATCAGCTATTGAACATGAAAAATCTACAAAAATAAAAAAAGCAAAACCAATAAATGTAAAAAAGGCAAAGAAAGTAAAACCAATAAAAATAAAAAAAGAAAAAAAAGTAAAACCAAAAAAAGAAAAAAAAGCAAAACCAGTTAAAAAAGAAGAGGTAAAACCAACAAAAATAGAAGAGACAAAACCAATAAAAGTAAAAAAAGCAAAACCAATGAAGGTAAAAGAGCAAAAACCAGTAAAAACAGAGGAACCAAAACTTACAAAAACAAAAAAAGCAAAGCCAATAAAGGCAAAAGAGACAAAACCAGTAAAAACAGACGAACCAAAACCAATAAAAACCAAAAAAGCAAAACCAATAAAGGCAAAAGAGACAAAACCAGTAAAAACAGACGAACCAAAACCAATAAAAACCAAAAAAGCAAAACCAATAAAAGCAAAAGAATCAAAACCAGTAAAAATAGAAGAGACAAAACCGATAAAAACAGAAAAGGCAAAACCGATAATCATAGCAAAAACAAAGGCAAAAGTACCGAAAAAAACCAAAAAAGACATAATAGAATATATTGATAGTAGGACAGATTTAAGCAAAAATAAAGCCAACAAATTTCTACAAACATTTGCGGATGTTATGAAAGCGGAATTGTCAAAAAATAAGGATATTGATATCAAGGGATTTGGAAAATTTACAACAATTCTCATTCCAGCAAAGGATGCAGTGAATCCTTCAACGAATGAAAAAATAGTTGTACCTGAACATAAACAAGTTCGCTTGCGTTTTGAAGAAGAATTTAAATCGATATTTAAGTAATGAATAAGCCTTTAAATAAGGCTTATTTTTTTTGCAAAATATGTCTTGGAAAATGACAAAAATGTGATATCATATTCTTGTAGAAAGATGGTGAGTATATGCTCTATATAAACACAAAAACAGATGCTCTGAAAGACTGCGGATTTTACTTTGGTTTAGAAGAATATCTCATCAAAGATTTTAAGGCAAAAGAGGATATATTTTTATTGTGGAATGTAGTTCCAACTGTCATGATTGGAAGACATCAAGTTACTTCAATTGAAATCGATCAATCATATGTTGATCAAAACAATATTGAAATCGTAAGAAGAAATAGTGGTGGAGGAGCAGTGTATACTGACACCGGATGTTTACAGTTTTCTTTTATTACTGACAAGATTAGCCACAAGGATATTTTCACATCTCATATTAAACATATTGTAGAAACAGTTAATAAACTTGGACTAAAAGCTGAGTTCACTGGAAGAAATGACATCTTACATGAAGGTAGAAAGTTCAGTGGTAACGCCGAATTCATCCATAAAGATAAGATGGTTATTCACGGAACTATACTTTTTAATAGTAACCTTGATAACTTAATAGGAAGTTTAACTCCAGACAAGGCAAAACTAACAAAACACGCAATTACAAGTGTAAAAGCTAGAGTGCTGAATATACAAAGCCTGGTGAATATGGATTTAGATTCGTTCTATGATTTTGTAGTAAACGAGATTAAAACAAAAGTAATTGAGTTAAATACCTTAGATTTAAATCTAATAAATAAATACAGTGAAAAGTTTAGAACTGAAGAGTGGAATTATGGAAAAAACCCAAAATTCGATATAGAAAAAAGTGTTAAATTCGACTCTGGAAACTTTGTGTTTAGAGTGGAAGTAAAACAGAATAAAGTGCAAAATATGAAGATAACCGGAGACTATTTTAGTCTCAAAAAAATTCAAGATTTTGAGAACGCTTTCATCGGAGTACCTTTTACATATGATGATTTTGTAAAAGTAACCAAAACTTTTAAAGTTAAAGAATACATATATAAGTTACGAACCAAAGAGTTTTTAGGAGTCTTTTTCGAACAAAAAAAAAGAAGAATTAGCAAACC
>SDWO01000148.1 GCA_004195325.1 Candidatus Izemoplasma acidinucleici
AGATGTGTATAAGAGACAGCATATATTTTGACTCATTTATAGCTTTCACACAATAGCACTCTTATTATAGCCTTAAAACGTCATCATTTCAAGTGTTAAACACTGTCTAATAGTATCGTTCTCAACTATTTTGAATATAGTACGCACAAAAACGTTAATATAGCGTTAGTTGTTATTTGATATTTTTTAATCGAATTGATAGCAAAATAATGAGAATTTTCACTTTTTATATAATTTTCTTGTAATACTGACCTATTTTTTTGCATTTGGAGTATTATTAAAATATTTTGTGTTTTATGATATGTAATATTGATGTTATAATTGTACTAGAGGTGATATTATGCATATATTTATAACAGGTGGTACGAGAGGTATTGGTCATGGTTTGGTTAAAGAATTTTTAAGTAAAGATATCCATGTTTCATTCACAGGGACTACTGAAGAATCTGTTAGAAATGCAAGTTCAAAATTACAAGGTTCATTTTTTGGTCTCGTATGTGATATTCGTGATTACGGGAATATTTTGGATGTTTCTGAAAGAGCGATTGAAAAATTTGGAGCCATTGATGTTTGGATCAACAACGCTGGTATAGATCAAGATAGAAAAACTGTCGATTTGTTAACCGATGACAATATAAAGAAATTAATAGATATTAATGTTATTGGAAGTATGTATGGAACAAAAATTGCTATCACACACTTTAAAAAACAAAAATCTGGAATTGTGTATAATATGGAAGGATTAGGAAGTAACGGGATGAAAATACCTGAAACTGTTATATATGGGAGTAGTAAATGTCTAATCACTTATTTTAGTGAGGCTGCTAATAAGGAATTGAAAAAGAATAAGGACATTTTCGTTGGTAGATTGCAACCAGGTATGGTCTTTACAGACTTACTGATGAATGGAATGGATGATGGAGCTGCCAAGATTGCTGCTATACTTGGTAATAAAGTTGAAGTTGTAACTCCATATTTAGTTAAAGGTATTCTTAAAAAGAAAAGAGTTGTTAAATGGTTAACAACAAGAAGAATGTTCTTTAAATTTGCAAAATCTATATTTGTTAAGGCGAAGATAGAAAGATAATCATTTTTAATTTGGTTTTCTTGACACTAGTTTGCGTTTTTACGTATAAAGCCTATAACATAACAGGTAGACTGTTTTATAATGATAGAAGCCAATTTTAGGAGTTAGTAAATAGATGATTCCTTTTAAAAACTATAAATCATATACATATTTTATTTTACTTACTGTTTTTCACAAAAAAAACATATATATGAGATGTAGGTATGGTATAATTATTTTAGTTTTAAGGGAGTGATACTTATGGAAAACACGTGTAAAAAGTGTGGGAATAATTTATATGGTAATAGAATAAAATGTGCGTTTTGTGGAGAACCCATCGGACAAAGGTCTATCGATAAAGTATCCACATCAAGAAATACCTATTCATATGCAACTAAACCAAGGCAAAAACAAAAGAAACCATCATTTGGATTGCTTGAGATTTCGGTTTTATTGCTTGTTTCTTTCTTTGTCCCACCATTTGGAATCATTTTCTTCTTCGGATTTAACAAGGAACAATCTAAATTCGCGATGTTAGCACTTGTCGCAGGGATATTCGGTTTTATGACATATATTAGTTAAAGAGTATGATTTTCATACTCTTTTTATTTTTTATGATATAATGAGTTTGGTGATACTATGAAAAATATATATCAATTCACACTAAACGATTTGCAAATCTATTTAGTGGAACAAAAATTCAAGAAATTTAATGCAAGACAAATCTTTGAATGGCTTTATAAGAAGAATATTACTAGTTTTAGTAATATGTCTAATCTTAGCAAACAATTACGTTCTCATTTACAAGAAAACTTCATTTTCACAAAGCTTAATGTTGTTAAACATCAAGTCAGTGAAGACGGAACTGAGAAATTTCTATTTGAACTAAGAGATTCTAATGTAATTGAAACAGTTTTGATGAGACATAACTATGGAAACAGTGTATGTGTAACAACACAACTTGGATGTAATATTGGGTGTTCTTTCTGTGCTTCTGGTCTTCAGAAGAAGAAAAGAGATTTAACAGTAGATGAGATTGTTCTTCAAGTTCTAAAAGTACAAGAAATAACAAAGGAACGTGTAAGTCATGTTGTTGTTATGGGAATTGGAGAGCCATTTGATAATTACTCAAACACAATGAACTTCATTGATGTTGTTAATAATCCGTATGGTCTTGAAATTGGAGCTAGACATATCACAGTATCTACAAGTGGTATTGTGCCCAAAATTATTGATTTTGCAGATGAAGAGCGTCAAATTAACCTAGCAATAAGTTTACATGCATCAAATGATGAAATTCGCTCAAAAATCATGAAAATCAATAATACTTATAGTATTGATGATGTTATAAAAGCAAGCAGATACTATGTAGAAAAAACAAAACGCAGAATTACATTTGAATATATTCTATTGGAAGGTTTGAATGATGAAATACGTCACGCAAATGAGTTATCTGATCTATTAAGAGGGATGAATTGTTATGTGAATCTTATTAGATACAATAGTGTAAAAGAGTTTGACTACAAAGGTTCAAGCGACAAAAGAGCTGATAACTTCTATAAGCAATTACAAAACAGAGGTATAAATACGACATTAAGAAGAGAAAAAGGTTCGGATATAGATGCAGCATGCGGACAACTAAGAAGTAAAAATGTGTGAGGTGTAGTATGATTACAGTTAAAAATGTAACCAAAGTATATCAATCTGGAGACATAAAAGTTGATGCATTAAAGAATATCGATTTATCCATAAATGATGGTGAAATCGTTGTTTTACTTGGGCCATCTGGAAGTGGAAAATCAACATTGTTGAACATATTAAGTGGCTTAGATTCAATTGATCAAGGTGAAATAGTTATTAATGATCAAGAGATATCATCACTAAACCAAGTTGAAAGAACAAAGTTTAGAAGAAATAACCTGGGGTTTATATTTCAACAATACAATCTACTACCATCACTTACTGTTTTTGAAAATATAGAGATTGGTGCTCAATTATCCAAAAATCCTTATGAAATAAAGGAAATTATGAATTTGGTTGGAATAGAAGCACACATAAATAAATATCCTTACCAGTTAAGTGGAGGAGAACAACAAAGAGTAAGTATAGCTCGAGCAATCGTGAAAAAACCAAATATACTTTTTTGTGATGAACCCACTGGAGCTTTGGATGAAGAAACCTCAAAAGAGGTTCTGTCTTTAATACAAAGACTTAATAAAGATCTTAAGACAACAATAGTATTAATAACACATAATCCTAGCATTGCGGAAATCGCAGATAAAGTGATTACCCTAAACTCAGGTGAAATTGTCAATATAAAAAACCAAATCAAAAAGAAAGCATCCCTTATAAATTGGGGATAATGGTGAAATTTTGAAAGGTAGAATAACTAAATTAATTGGTGGTCTTTACACAGTTAGAGATGAATCAAACAAGGATTACAAAGTAAAAGCTAGAGGTAAATTCAGACATAGCAATCAATCTCCTAAAGTGGGTGATTTGGTTGGTTTTGATGAAGATTTTATTATGACACTAGAAGATAGAAGAAATAATTTAAATAGACCTCCTGTATGTAATATAGATCAAGCGATTCTAATAAATAGCGCGAAGGAACCAGAATTTAGTTTTAATTTACTGGATCGATTCCTCCTATTGATCGAGCATGAATCGATAACTCCGGTAGTGATTATTACAAAAATAGATTTGCTTACAGAAAGTGAATTGACCGTACTTAAGAATAAAATGAAATATTATGAGAAATTTTATGATGTATACTTCGTATCAAGTGTTACTATGGAGAACACAGAAAGTTTAAGAAAAATATTCGAGGATAAAGTAAGTGTGTTTGCGGGACAAACAGGTGCTGGTAAAAGTAGTTTACTTAACGCTTTAAACCCAGAATTCGATCTAGAAACTAATACTATTTCAAAAGCTCTTGGACGAGGGAAACATACAACAAGACACAGCGAATTATTAGATTTATTTGGTGGGTTAGTCGCAGATACTCCTGGATTCAGTAAATTAGATTTCTTTGACATAAAAGTAGAAGAAGTTCCAGATTGCTTTGTTGACTTCTTTGAATTATCACATGAATGTAAGTTTAGAGGATGTACACATATAAATGAACCAAAGTGCAAGGTTAAGCAAGAAGTAGAACTTGGTAATATCTTGTCTTCTAGATATCATAGTTACAAAGTTATTAGAGAAGAAATTAAAGATACAAAAATTAAATATTAGAGGTGATATTATGATTATAGCTCCATCAATACTTTCAGCAGATTTTGGTAATCTGGAGAAATCATTACGAAGAGTTAAAAGTGCAGAATGGTTACATGTAGATGTTATGGATGGTCATTTTGTGCCAAATATAAGTATAGGGCCATTGGTTGTAAAAGGAGTAAAAGCATTAACAAATCAAGTATTGGATACACATTTGATGATAACAGATCCTTTTAAATACACTGAAGCGTTTGCAAAAGCTGGTAGTAGCTATATAACGTTTCATATTGAAACAGTCGATAATCCTGTTAAGCTAATTGAATATATTAAGTCATTCAATGTTAAAGCAGGTATTTCTATAAAACCTGGGACACCGGTTTTGGAAATCAAGGAACTACTTGAACTAGTTGACCAAGTCTTAGTTATGAGTGTCGAACCTGGATTTGGGGGACAATCATTTTTAGAATCAGCGATTACAAAAATTAAAGAACTGAATAGATTGAGAAGTGTGAATAACTACTCATATTTAATTTCAGTTGATGGTGGAATAAATGAAACAACTTCTAAACTGTGTAAAGATGCAGGAGCTGATGTATTAGTTGCTGGTAGTTATGTATTTAATAGTGAAAATGCTAAGCAAAGAATTGATTCATTAAAATGATAATCAAGATATTTTCTGGACCACTAAATTACGATGTAAAGACATTATATACTAAAGATGATAATGAATTTATAATTGGTGTTGACCAAGGTTGCGAAGTATTAATTGATAACAACATAACAATTGATCTTGCATTAGGAGATTTTGATAGTTTGAATGAAGAATTACTTCATCAAATCAATCAAAAAGCAGAAGAAGTTAGAACATTTAATAAAGTTAAAAACTCTACCGACACTTACATGGCTATTAAAGAGGCATTAAAAATGGACTATGATGAAATAGTTATATATGGGGGATTGGGTAATAGAGTAGATCATTCAATTGCTAATATCATGCTACTAAAATTAGGCATAATAGTAATAGTAAATAACACGACAAAAATGTTTATGTTAAATCCGGGTACATATAGTATAGAAAATGAATATAAGTATATTTCATTCTTTGCAAACGAAGATGTAACTAACCTTTCACTCGAAGGATTTAAATATGAATTACAAAATATCACTTTGTTAGAAGAAGATCCATTATGTATTAGTAATGAGGGTAGTGGAACAATAACATTTGATGAAGGTGTTCTACTTGTAATTCAAACAAATGAGTAAATGAAAAAAGGACCCGATTGGGTCCTTTTTCAAAAAAGAAAGGGGAGAGTGTACTTTTTCTTGGGTAATGATACTAAATGTTCAAATATACCAAGCGTTAGAGGATGTACATCCTTAAATATATACATATTAGCTATATAGCTAGATGAATGCATTAAAAATGGCCCTAAGGCCATAAAAAAAGCCGATACTATCGGCTAAAATAGTTACATGTTTTTTATTAAGCGCGTTTTACAAGACCGCTTTTTAGTGCTCTAGTAGAAACTAATACTCTTTTTACTACACCGTTCTCATCAACTACTCTTACTTTTTGAAGATTAGCTTTCCATCTTCTTCTTGTTGAATTCATTGCGTGTGAACGTCTATTACCGCTCATACCTTTTTTTCCTGTTACTGAACATACTCTTGCCATAATCATGTACCTCCATTCAAATATTGGGTTTGATAGCATAAATAATTGTAGCACAAAAAAACGAAAAATCAAGTAAAACCCAAAAAATAAATAAATAGTTATTTCTATATATATATATATGTAATATTTATATAGCATTGGACTTAATGGCTACATACTTTGATATTCAAAATATGAGCGGTGTTTCATATGAAATTGGCCAATTTAGCCATCTTTCATAAAAGTTGCAATATAGAATTAAGTATGCTAAAATACCAAAGACTTTTCAATGAATAGAAAAATGAAATTAGTATATAAATAATGGAGGAAAAATATGAACCCAACTGTAATTGATGGTAACTTATTAAAGCTAGTTATTACAAACGGAACAATAGCACTAAGAAACGATCACCAAAGAATTAACGAATTGAATGTATTCCCGGTTCCAGATGGAGATACGGGGAGTAATATGCAATCTACGATGATGAGTGGTGTTAAAGCCATTTCAGGTTTAGAGAACGAATCTTGCGAGAAAGTTGCAAAAACATTAGCAAGAGGATTATTAATGGGAGCAAGAGGAAATAGTGGTGTTATACTATCACAACTATTTAGCGGATTTGCAAAAGCATTTAACGGTAAAGAAATTGTTACTTCAGTAGATTTTGTTGAAGGACTACAACAAGGTGTAAAACAAGCATATGGTGCTGTTATCAATCCTGTTGAAGGGACAATATTAACAGTAGCTAGAGAAGCTGCAGATAAAGTTTCAGAAATCGTTCAACAAGAAAGCGATTTACTTGAAATATTAGAAGTATATATTAAAGAAGCTTACGAATCATTAGAAAGAACACCTGATCTTTTAGCAGTATTAAAAGAAGCGGGAGTTGTAGATAGTGGTGGAGCTGGATTTAATGTAATTATTGATGGAATCATTTTAGCTCTTAAAGGCGAAATATTAGAGGATTCTAAATTCAACACAGTACCAAGTGTTACTCAAGAATTATCAAGCTATAGTGGTACTGGGGAAGACTTTGGTTATTGTACTGAATTCATTATTCAGTTGACAAATCGTGATAAATTTAATAAAGACAAATTCGTAAAACGTATCGGACGTTTTGGAGATAGTTTAGCTGTTGTAGCTGATGAAGAGATTTGTAAAGTACATATCCATACTAAAACTCCAGGTGATGTATTAAACTTCGGACAACAATATGGTAACTTTGCGACTTTGAAAATCGAAAATATGACACTACAACACAGTGAAACTTTACTTCATACAAGTGAAGACGGTAACGATGACTGTGGACACGAACATGGAAAATACGATCCAAATGGTAATCCAAGTAAATACGGTATCTTAACTGTAGTTAATGGAGAAGGATTAAAGAAAACTTTCTTAGAAATGGGTGTTTCTTGTGTTATTAATGGTGGACAAACAATGAATCCTTCAACTGAAGAATTTGTAACTGCTATTGAAAATATGAACGCAGAAAACATTATTATTATACCTAACAATAAAAACATCTTCTTCAGCGCTGAACAAGCTGCTAAATTAATAGAAGATAGAAAAGTTACTGTATTACCGGCAAAAACAATTGCACAAGGTTATGCTTCATTGACAATGTTTGATTCTAATCAAGGATTAGAAGAAAACCTTAAAGAAATGAACGACTTAATTGCAAACGTAAAAACAGGTGAAGTAACATACGCAGTTAGAGATACTGAAATCAATGGTGTTAAGATTGCTAAAGACGAATATATGGGTATCGCAAATGGTAATATCGTGTGTAGTCATAAAGAACGTGATTTAACTGTTAATCATTTAGTAGACTCATTAATTGATGAAGATGCTGAAATAGTAACAATTATGTTTGGTAAAGGCGTAGAAGAAAAAGAATTAGAAGAACTTGGATTATACTTAGATCAAAAATTCCCAGAAATTGAAGTGGAATTCATTGATGGTAACCAAGATATCTATTCATTCATTATTGCAGTAGAATAGTAAAAAAGACCTGAAAAGGTCTTTTTTTTATTCTACGAAGTCTTCACCAGGACGAATTGCTTTCTCATCAAATTGGTTATTATCTGTATCTTTGTAAAATTCTATTTTTAACTCTACTTTTCCAGTAATAATAACATGATGATAACGTTCTGGTTCTATAATAATTGGATTATCTTTATTTCCCGTAATTATATCTAAAGGACTATCTTCCCAAACAAAGTCACAGCTTCCCTCTTTAATAATTACTAATCCTAATTTCCCTTTGGGAGCCATATGTTTGTTTAAAATAGTGTCCTGGTTCATCCAAGGAGTTTCACCTATTTTATTGGAAAGATCTGGTAATGGTAAATTCTGAAATCTCATTCTGCACCTTCTTTCTATAATCATATCATATCTTTAATCAAGAAGATGAACCAATAATATAACCATAATTCTAAATAATAGAGTATGTTGTTTGTTTCTTATAAAAAGCAACGGTATAATTTATGTAGGTAGGTGATACCATGATAATAATATCAAAAGATGAATCAATGTATAATCTAATAAAAAAATATCCGGAAATAAAAAGCATTATGATAGAACTTGGATTCAGTGACATTGCACTTCCTGGAATACTACAATCAGTTGGACGAATTATGACTTTATCTAAAGGTTCGAAAATAAAAAAAATACCATTCAAAGATATCCAAGATTTGTTTCAACAAAAAGGATTTGAAGTTAAATGAGGAAAATATGTTCAAACTGTATATACGAAAAACTAGAAGGACAGATTATATCATGCAAAGAGGGAGATACTCTATTTCTTGAAGGTGACGATTTGAATTACGTTTATCAAATAGAAAACGGTCTAATAAAAGTTAGTAAAACTTTCCCAAGTGGTGAAGAACGCATCTTTGATATACTAGGCTCTGGAGACTTTGTCGGTTTAGTTTCAGCTTTGAAAGATGATACTCGCTATATCGCTTCTTCAAGCGCTTTGACAGAAGTAAGAGTTCTAAAAATCAAACTTCATGATATCAAAAAGGCTTATGATAGTGATGTTAA
>SDWO01000129.1 GCA_004195325.1 Candidatus Izemoplasma acidinucleici
AGATGTGTATAAGAGACAGGAATTATGTGTGCTTAAAAAATATGCATTACCAACACTAAGTGAGATACCATCTGATAATGAGCATTATATTACAGCAAACAGATTAATTAAGTTTCTGAAATATTTTACTGACATTGCAGATGATTATATCCCAAACAACTCATTATTACGTGAGTTTATTGGTGGAAGTTGCTTCGATTTAGAGTAGTAATACGGCTTATTTAAGCCGTATTTTTATTTACAAAAAAAACTCTTTTTTTACTTTATAAATATGTTATAATAAATGTGCTGTAAGCGTTTTTACTATTACACAAAGGAGATTATTATGTTTAAAAATATTAATGAAATGATTCAATATTGTAAGCAAGAAAAAGTTGAAGTAATTGACTTAAAAGTTGTAGATATGAAAGGTAGATGGCATCGTCTAAGTATCACTAGTCAAAAACTAAATGAAGACATCATCATAAAGGGAATAGGATTTGATGGTAGTTCATATGGTTTCTTAACAGTTGAAAAATCAGATATGGTTATGATTCCTGATGTAACATCTTGTTACATCGATGGATATAAAGATCATAAAACAATTGTAGTTATTGCCAACATCTATATTATTGTGGGTACTAAATTAGAACGATTCGAAGACGACCCAAGATATATAGCTGAAAAGGCAGAATTATATATGAAAGATAAGGATATAGCAGATACATGTCTTCTAGGTCCAGAATTTGAATTCTTCGTATTGGATCACGTATCTTTCAAAAATACAAATCAACATATGGAAGTAAAATTAGATAGTGCTCAAGCGAACTGGAACTCAAGCGATGACACATATAAAAATATCGGTTTCACAGTACCTCATCATGGAGGATATCATGTTGATTCACCATGGGATGCATCATATGAATTGAGAAGTGAAGTTTCTATAGAAGCAGAAAAAATCAATATCCCAATCAAATATCACCACAGTGAAAACGGTGGACCTGGTCAAGTAGAAATTGAAGTTAATTTCGCAGGAATCAAAGAGATGGGTGACCGTACACTTAAAATGAAGAACTTACTTAATCTTATAGGCTTTAAACATCGTAAGAGTATTACTTTCATGCCAAAACCATTTGTAGATGAATGTGGTAATGGTATGCATGTGCACATCCAATTGAAAAAGAATAATGAGTATATAATGTATGATGAAAAAGGTTATGCTGGTCTATCTCAATTATCTCTATATATGATTGGTGGAATCTTAAAACATGCTAAAGCAATAACCGCAATAACAAACCCATCAACAAACTCTTATAAAAGACTTGTTCCTGGATTTGAAGCACCAGTTACAATCGCATTCGCGACTGCAAATAGATCTGCTGTAATTCGCATACCTGGTTACACAATTCAAGCAGATGAAAAACGCTTTGAATTACGAAGCCCTGATGCAACTGCAAATCCATATTTCGCATATTCAGCTATTATGATGGCAGCTTTTGATGGTGTATTGAATAAAATAGATCCTACAAAAGAAGGTTTCGGTCCGTTTGATTTCAATTTATATGAATTAAAAGATAAGGATATTCAAATTGATAGTTTACCTACTACACTATTAGAAGCATCGAATGAATTAGAAAAGGATTACAAATTCTTACTTAAAGGAAATGTATTTACTGAGAATGTAATTAGAAATCACATCAAGAAAATTAGAGAAGAATACTTCTTAGTTAATAAAATGCCTCACCCAATTGAATTTGAAATGTATTACAACCTATAAAAAAAAGTCCCGATTGGGACTTTTTAATTTACGTCTTCGCCATTCTCTAACTTTAGGATAAAATCATACAAAGGTCTTTCAGGTACAAACCCAACATTTTGTCCTAACACTTCTTTTCCTTTAAAGAATAGCAATGTAGGAACTGATGCAACACCATAATGTGATGCCTGATGATGTTCATCAGCATCAGCAGAGATAAATAAAATATTCTCCATTACAGGTTCTCCAGAAATTCTTTCAAATATAGGTTTTAACATTTTACATGGCGGACAAGTTGTAGTTGCGAACTTCACAACTGCTATTTTATCTTCTATTAAGTAATCTTGTACTCTTTCACTTGGTTTTAATTCAACTAACATAAAAAACACTCCTTTTTATTACTTACGTATTGTATTAGATTTTACCTGGATATTCAACTAGTTTGCTTGCAAACCAATAAAAAAAAGAAAATACCAAAAAAACTCAAAAAATGATATAATGATTAGTTGAGGTGGTACGATGTTAAAAAGAATAATCCCATTTGCGCATTCAACAATTACTCAATACATCACAAAAGATGATTTTGTAATTGATGCAACATGTGGAAATGGACATGATACTTTATTTCTATCAAAGTTAGCAAAACATGTTTATTCATTTGATATTCAGGAACACGCACTTAAGAATACAAAAACGCTACTTGATGAGAATCAAATTGGTAATGTGACTTTAATTCATAATTCACATGATAGATTCGATTTAGTTGATGTAAAACCCAAAGTGATTATGTATAACTTAGGATACTTACCTGGATCAGACAAATCCATTACTACCACACATACCACAACAATCTCATCAATAAAAAAAGGTCTTGAGATTTTATTAGTAAAAGGACTGATTTCCCTTACAGTTTATGAAGGTCACCCCGCAGGAAGAATTGAAGGAAATGAAATACAGAAATTCATTCAAAACTTACCTCCAAAAGATTTCAATGTGATACTTTATATAACTGGGAACAAAAAAAATAGTCCTTATAATATATTTATAGAAAAACTAAGGTGAAGAAAATGAAGAAATTATTATTACTATTACTAACGATTACATTATTTTTAACAGGTTGTACCACAACAGAGAAAACTCCAGAAGTATTAGATTGTCTAGTGTATCCAAATCATGTGGATTGCCTTGTCGATCCAGACCCGGACCCGGATCCAGATCCTGATCCTGATCCAGAAGTTATATATGATTTTATTGACATATTCTACATGAATGACTTTCATGGTGCAATTGAAGCCGACGGAGACAGAATAGGTTTAAGTGGAATCGCAGCATACATTGAAAACCACGAGGAGACTTATCCAGATAACACATTAGTTATCGCTGGTGGAGATATGCTTCAAGGTAGTGCATTATCTAACTATTATGATGGATATTCTACTATCGAAATAATGAATGAAATTGGATTTGATGCTTTCACTCTTGGAAACCATGAATTTGATTGGGGTATTGAAACCGTAACTAATTACTTTGATGGTGATTTAGAAAATGGAGAAGCTGATTTTCCATTATTAGCAGCAAATATTTTTTATGAAGGAACTGATACATTGTTAGAAAACTCAGTCCCTTATGTAGTATATGATATATATGATATTCAAGTAGGTATCATTGGAACAATAGGATACGGATTAGAATATAGTATCGCAACTTCAAAAATTGATGGTTACGAGTTTAGAAATCCAGTTCCAATTATTGCTGATTACGCGGAACTATTACGTACTGAATTAGGTTGTGAAATTGTCATTTGGGTAGGTCATGATTCAGGTAGTATTAATCAAGCTGTCGCAGATCTTACCGGAGACCAAAATGTTGATGCAGTATTTAATGGACATTCACACAGCGGATATGCTCATGAGGTCATTGGGATACCTGCAGTTCAATCTTCTTCTACTGGTAAAAACTTAGGGCACGTTAGAATTTACTTTGATGAAACTGGAGTAACTGATTATGATGTTGAAAATTTATCGTTATACTCAAGTTCTTTATTTAGTGATACTGATCCAGGAGTTGAATTACTATTAGATGGATACAAAGCTGAAACCGATGAATTGTTTACTGAAGTCTTAATACAAACTGAAGATGGATATAGTCAATCTGAACTATCAAGATGGCTATGTGAAGTCATAAGAAAAAGCACCAATTCAGATATTGCCTTCCAGAATTATGGTGGAACAAGAACTGATATATCTGATGGACAAGATATCACACTCGCAACGCTTTATGAGATTTGGCCATTCGATAACGCAATCAAGACTGTTACCTTAAAAGGTGATGTTGTAAATCATTTAATCCAAAATGGCGGTATGGCATATGATTCTGGTTTAGATGTATTTGATAATGATTTATATTACAAAGTAGCTACAAACGATTACGTATTTGATAAAACATCAAATCCATTCTTAGATGGAACTGATATTGTAATATCAGAACATCTATTAAGAGATGTTGTTGAAATTGAATTACGATTGCAAGCAGCTGTCTATGATCACTTTGATACAGATAACGAAGTTTTAATTCTTCCAAACTAAAAAGGTTCTCACGAACCTTTTTTTTACGACAATTTGTTATTTCCAGATGCAAAATTAAAGTAATTAATAAAAAAAGACAGTTTAAACTGTCTTTTTATTTTTATTTATCTGGAAGAAATCCTGTGTACCTCTTGAATAACTTTGTTTGTATCCTCCATCAATTAATGGATAGATATAATCAAAGAATTCTTGTGTCATCATGAAGTTATCATTTCCAATCATTGAATCAGGGATAATCTGTTCTAAATTGGCGATTTCTCTTACATCATGAGTGTCATATTCTACGATATAAGGATCATTACTTATACGTTTAATAACAACCATTCTACCTGTTTCTTTACTAACAACTCTTCTAACTGCTTCTCGTCCAACTTCAATTGCCTCAATTACATCTGTTTTACTTCTCATAAACGAAGCACTTCTTTGTACGGTACTTAGTTCAACTGCTCTATATTTCAGGCCAAGTTTATCTTCAATAATCCCACCCAAAGTTAACGCAACTCCACCTAATTGTGTATGTCCAAAAGCATCCTTCTTCTGATTCATCATTCCGATGAAGTTTCCAGTTTTATCTTTGACACCTTCACTTACCGCAATTAAGCAATTCTTTTGTTTAGAGTATATATTTTTCACTTCTTCTAAAAATACATCTAAATCCATAGGTCTCTCAGGCAGGTAGATTAAATCTGGACCCATACCTTCTTTGGTTGCCACACTACTACTCGCAGTTAACCATCCAGCATGTCTTCCCATTATCTCTACAATTGTAACTTTTCCCTTTTTATATACTTCTGAATCTAGTTTGATTTGCATCATTGTATTGATAATAAACTTTGCAGCACTACTAAATCCTGGAGTATGATCTGTAAAAGGTAAATCGTTATCAACTGTCTTCGGAACACCAATAGTATATAGTTCATATCCTACTTCTTTACAATAGTCATTCACTTTAACACATGTATCCATAGAATCATTTCCACCATTGTATAAGAAATATCTTATATTGTACTTCTTAAATATTTCAACAAGTTTAGGTAAATCTTGTTCTGCATTAATCTTATATCTACAACTTCCAAATGCACTGGCTGGTGTATTTGGTAATAACTCTATCTGATCAACATAATCATTTAAGTAATGAAAATCTTCTTCTAAAGCTCCTTCAATTCCGTGGTTCATAACTAATACTTGGTCCACTTCTTCATTTAGAATCGCTTCTTTTATAACTCCGTAAGCACTCGCGTTTATAACTGCTGACGGACCACCTGATTGGCCATATAATAAATTTCCTTTTTTCATAATAAATCTCCTATTTCTATATTTCAGTCGTACTGTAACACGTTTAATTCATTAATAAAGCTTAATTTAATTTTAAATCTTCTTTTAATTGTTTCAGTTTTCCACATAATAAATAGTTCAAGAAATAGATCATATAAACCGCTAAAACAGTTGAGATAATCATAATAATAAACTGTGGAACACCGTCAATTGTAAATGGAAGTTCACCTCTTAAAAACAAATAATCTTCATTTCTATCAAAAAGCACCCTCTGTAGTACTTCTACATTAAACACTGTAAGTCCTAATCCAAGTAGTACTTGCCATAATCTTTTAATATCCAATTCGTATGTTCTTGTGAATAAAAGAACCAAAGGGATATAGAAAATCGTAAAGTGTGATAACAAACTATCAAATATATTTATTGTCATATATTTATCGACAAAGATTCCGTCAGGAACCACGAACATTAGTACCGCTCCAAACATTCCTGTAATAATAAAGAAATCTTTCATAAATTTTAAATCAAAAATAATCCATATACATAAAAACACAGTATTAACTGCACAAATATAAAATGGCCATAAATTATACAGATACTTTCCTGAATCTATTGCGTTGACTGTATGTCTAGTCACATACACAACCAAAGTAAATATCGCGACAATCTTCATTATTCTATTTATTAATGCTTTGTCTTTACCTCTGAGTAGGATAATACTAATTACTACTATACTCATAAGAAACATTATAGAAAACACATGGACTGTACCATATGTGTAATCTCCTTGTTTGAATCCATCAAACAAAAACTTCTTCAAAAAATCCATGATGTATCACTTCCTCACTCAACATTATACTAAAAATTAAAAAAAAATAAAACCCATATTTGGGTTTTATTTAATTGAAATTGAAATTGCCGGTATTAATACATATAAATAGAAGACTAAGATGGCACCAAGTGCTAGTAATCCACCTATTGTTAATGCTAAATACAAACTATATAAAATTGGAGTAACAATCACCCCAAAATTGATTCCTAAGACTTTTAGTAGATATTTAGGCGTAGTATGTTCCTTATAGACAACAAAGCTTAGAAACACGAGTAAAACAACCAAGAACAAGATATGCTACACACTACCAAACCCTTCACCGTAACTAATAAAAACAACTAGTCAAAATGCTTAATACAAAATGCTATAATCTTATTCATACTTTATATATTCTCATCTGATAGTTTGACAATAATAATTATATCTAATTCATATATAAAAAAGACAATCAATGATTGTCTTTTATATAAATATTATTCTTCTTTGTCTCTATTTAATTCAATTAATAGCTTAGGTTGAAGAGCTTTTGGAACTTCATCATAGCGTATAAACTCAAGTTGGAATGAACCTGTTCCTTGTGTCATAGCTTGTAAATCTAATGTATAAGATACAATTTCAGCTTCTGGAACTTCAGCAATAATTTTCTGACGTCCACCAGCTAATGGATCCATACCAGCAACATGACCACGGCGTTTATTAATATCGCCCATTACATCTCCAACATAATCATCTTTGACAATGATTTCTAGTTTCATAATTGGTTCTAATAATGTAGGTTTTGCATCTTCAAGTGCATTTTTAAATGCCAATCTAGCTGCAAGTTTAAATGAAAGTTCATTACTATCCACATCATGGTAACCACCATCATATAACACTGCCTTAATTCCAATTACAGGGAATCCAGCAAGTGGTCCTTCTTGGAATGTGTCGATTAATCCTTTTTCAACAGCAGGCCAGTAGTTTCTTGGTACACTACCACCATGAATTTCTTCTGAGAATTCAAATTCACTTTCATTTGGATTCAATGGTTCAAAACGGATTTTAACTACACCAAATTGTCCTGATCCACCTGATTGTTTTTTATGTTTACCTTCAGCTTTAACTTTTGCTTTAATCGTTTCTCTATATACGATTTTAGTTCCGAAAATATCAACGTCAACTTTGAATTGATTTTTCAGTTTTTCTAGAATAATGTTAATGTGTTGCATTCCTTGACCACCAATTAGTAATTGTGCAGTTTCGCGATTACGTTTATACTCAAATGAAGGATCTTCAATTGCTAACTTCTTCAGTGCTGAAGATATTTTATCTTCGCCCTTTTTGTCTTTTGGATGCACCGCAACATAAATTGTAGGCTTTGGAATTGGTGCTCCTTTTAAGATAACAGGATTTTTAGGATCTGTTATGGTGCAACCTGTATAAATATCATCTGTTTTCGTAATAACTCCTACGTCACCACTATTTAGAATATCAACATCAATTTGGTCGTGTCCACGTAATAAGTTCACAGTATTAACTTTAACTTCTTTCCCGTTATTACCAATTATTACTTTTTGTCCACCAGTTAATTGTCCACTAAATATTTTAACAAAACTCATTGTTCCAATAAATGGATCAATAATTGTTTTAAATATGTATCCACTAAATGGTTCTCCATTTTTCGTTAAACGTTCTACTTCTGCACCAGTATTAGCATCATGTGCTTCAACTGGTTTTAAATCATTTGGTGCTGGCATGAACATAGCTAACATTTGCATTATGTCACGAACACCAATATCTTTCTTAAGGGAACCGAATACGATTGGCTTTAAGTCTCCGCTTAATACACCATCACGCAATCCACCACATACTTCTGTATATGATAGTTCTTCTCCACCAAAATGTTTTTCTAATAATTCTTCACTACTCATTGCTACTGATTCAACAATGTTATCTCTCATTTCAGCAACCATATCTTCCATATCAGCTGGAATTGGTTGTTCAACGATTTTATCTCCATCTAGTACTCTAGATTTCATATCTACTAAATTGACATATCCTTGGAAGTCTCCATCTTTTACGATAGGGTATAAAAACGGTACAGCTTGTAAACCAATTACTTCTTTTAAACGAGCAATCAATTCTTCATGCTTCACATTGTCTTTATCCATTTTATTCACAAAGATTAATGTTGGAATATTTCTTTCTGATAAATCCGCTAATACTTGTTCCGTACCAACATCAATACCTTTTTGTCCATCAACTAAAAGCACAGCACCTTTCACTACACCTAAAGCCTGGTATACTTCGTTCACAAGTTCTCTATTTCCTGGAGTATCTAAAAAGTTAAATTTGTAATCC
>SDWO01000063.1 GCA_004195325.1 Candidatus Izemoplasma acidinucleici
AGTATTGACAGCGCATTTAGCGGTGAGAAGAGCGAATTATTCAATAACCAAAAGCAACGTGGTTATGAGCTTTTAATAAGTCGCGTTACGTTAGGAACAAGTTTCTTGTTCATAACACTTAGCATATTTGCAATGCTGTAGTAGTATCTTAAGAACACAATTATTGTGTTCTTTTCTTTTGTTGGAGGTGGAAAAATGAAAGAGCGTATTATTGAATATTTACAAAGTGAACCAGACAAAAAAACAAATATTGATGAATTGAAAGAAATTCTTCATATTTCGACGAGTTCAGATTTCAAAACACTGGTCCGTTCGACGAACGAATTATTGGTTGAAGCAAGACTAATCGAAAATAGCAAACATGAAATTACATTGATCGAGAATACTAATTTTGTAGTTGGGACTCTTGATTTAAAAGATAGAGGTTTTGGATTTGTTATTCCTGATGATGCAAGTCGTAATGACATCTTTATTCCTAAGGATTTTGTAAATCAGGCAATGAACAAGGATAAAGTTTTAGTTCATTTACATAAGAATAAAAAGGGATTACGTGCTGAAGGTGAAGTCAAACGAATTATGGATCGTAAATATACACATGTAATTGGGTATATGATCTATAGAAACGGTATGGGATTAATCATTCCTGATGATAAAACAATTAAAGTTGATGTTATTGTAAAACAAGAAAATCAACTAACAGCTAAGAAATTTGATATTGTTAGAGCTAAAATCATTAATTACTCATTTAGAGGTAAAATTGAATGTGTAGTTGAAGAAGTAATCGGAAATAAGAATGATGCTGGTATTGATATTTTAAGTAAAATACTTAAACACAACATCGATCCTTTATTCCCGCCACTTGTGTTACATGAGGCAAATCAATTCAAAGGGGTAACAAAAGAAGAGTTTGAAGGTAGAAGAGATTTAACAAATGAAAAAATCATCACAATTGATGGTGATGATTCAAAAGATTTTGATGACGCAGTTATTGTTAAGAAACTTGAAAATGGTAATTATCATTTAGGAGTTCATATTGCGGATGTTTCACACTATGTTACTCAAGGTAGTTTATTAGACCTAGAAGCATATGAAAGAGGTACTAGTGTGTATCTTCCAGGACGTGTTGTTCCAATGCTTCCTGTAAACTTATCAAATGGAATATGTAGTTTAGTACCACATGAAAATAGATTGACAGTATCGTGTGATATGGAAATAGATCAGACAGGTAAAGTCGTTAAATATGAGATTTATCCTAGTGTTATTAAAAGTTATCAAAGAATGACTTATTCGAAGATAAATAAAATCTTTTTAGGTGATGTAGAATTATCAGAAGAATACGTTGACCTTATAGAGATGTTTTATGATATGAGAAACCTAGCTAAAGTACTTGGGAAGAAACGTCAGTCATACGGAAGCATTAACTTCGAGACAGATGAATCATACATCACTTTAGATGATAATGGGAAAGCAGTAGACATCACAATCCGCGAACGCGGTGTAAGTGAAAACATCATTGAAGAATTCATGTTGAAGGCAAATCAAGTGGTTGCTGAAAATGTATTCTGGATGAATCTACCATTTATCTATAGAGTACATGATAAACCAAAAGAAGAAAAACTTCAAAAACTACTAAGAATGACTAATGCATTAGGATTTAAGGTAAAAGCAAAAACAGAAATCAACAATTTTGAACTTCAGAAATTACTTGATAAAGTAAAAGGTGATCCTTCAGAAAAAGGAATCAATTTACTTGTACTAAGAAGTATGCAAAAAGCAATATATAGTGAACAATGCTTAGGACATTACGGACTAAGTTTCAAATATTATACTCACTTTACAAGTCCAATCAGAAGGTATCCAGATCTAATTGTACACAGATTATTAAGAGAATATATATTCACTCCAAAAAAATCAACAGAAGTGATTGACTACTATGAGAAAAATATGCAAGCAATCGCTGTCCAAGCAAGTGAAACAGAGCGTCGCGCAGTTATGTGTGAACGAGATGTAGTAGACATGAAAAAAGCTGAATATATTACTAAATATATCAACAAAACTTTTGAAGGTGTTATTAGTAGTGTTACTCCATTTGGACTATACATTACACTAGCCAACACAGTAGAAGGATTAGCTCATATTAAAACATTAAACGACTATTATCATTTTGATGAAGAGTTAATGATGTTAATTGGAGAACGTAAAAAACATATCTATAAAGTTGGAGATAATGTTACAATCAAAGTAACAAACACAAATATACCTGAGGGTGAAGTAGACTTCAAAATTGTGTAGGTGGTGACGAGATGAAATTAATCGCAAGTAATAAAATAGCGAGCCATGAATATTTCTTATATGACAAATACGAATGTGGTCTTGTATTACACGGGACTGAGATAAAAAGTATAAGAGAAGGCAAAGTAAATATTAAAGATTCCTATGCATTGATTAGAAATAATCAAGCATATATTATAAACATGCATATAGGTAAATATAAGCAAGGAAACCAGTTCAATCATGAAGAAACAAGAACTAGGAAATTATTGCTTCATAAAAAAGAGATCATTAAATTAAGTAATAAGCTTAATCAAGAGGCAATGGCTCTTATTCCAACTAAGATTTATTTCAAAGAAGGATTATGCAAAGTTGAAATTGCCTTAGCAAAAGGTAAGAAGCAATATGATAAGCGTCAGAGTCTTAAAGAGAAAGATGCTAATAAGCGCTTAGCTAAAGTAATGAAAGATGCAAGATACTAAGACATTTATGTCATAACAATAATAAAATAATATGATATACTAAAAGCACAAGTAGGGATACTTAAGTCCTATTTGGGCTTTTTATTTTGAAGGGGGAAATTATGAGAAAATTAATTATAATTATTGGATTACTGTTTTTTGTAACTGGATTAACAGGATGTAAAGATGTTGAGACTGAAATAGAAGAACTAAATATTTTTAATGACATTGAGTTCTTACTAGATATACAACCGTTAGAAATTGAAGAATGTGATGGATGTATCGAATATGAAAATTTTGATAATTTTTTAGATGAATTTGAAAGTAAAGTAGAAGTACAATATAAGGATTTATTTACATATACCATTAACTTTCCATATCAAGAAGATGAAGTGACAAAGGAAAACATGGTTAGAGATTTTGATGGAGGATCTGCCTTTTTTAATTACTCTCCTTATTCAGTAATCGAGGAATTGACGAGAAGTATTACTCTTGTTAAACTTGGTATCGATTGTAGTATAGGTACTATGGAAGAGGGTTACTGCGTATTTAATAGCGGCTTTAGCATTAAAGTTACAGGAACAAGTGATGCATTCAGTATACATACCATTCAAACCTTAAATAATGATGAGACTAAGGAAAATCTTTATGTTTTTGATTTTACAAATGGTGTCGAAATGTACATGTTACAAGATTCACCAAGTAAAAAAACTGCGATGAGATACTCGAATGGATTTCTAGTAAAATTATTGTATATGTCTGATGATTCTACAAGTAGTTATTATGCAGGTGATTTTTCAACTAATGAGTTTGTTAATGTGGAAGTTATTACAGATGGAATATCTGGAAACAGAAACGCTATTGGATACTATAATAAAGCTTTGAACGAAATGGTATTACAGGCAAAAACGGATAATATTTCATCACTTGTGGTATCTATTGCCAATGATTATGAAAGAATATTATCAGTGAATAGATTTGTAATGGAAGGTGTAGGAACAATAGATGATTTAACAATAAATGCTAATTTATTCTATTATGATGGATGGACACATATCGACACAACATCATCTTCTGGTTTAGAACTATACAATAATGACATGTTCCTATCAAATGATGTTCATGAGTATGCATTTAATGGATTCAATACATACCTTCTAAGTTACGATATAACAGATACGGATGTTAGAGATAATGTGAATCCGATTAATGAGGACATGGGACTGACAACTTCCTATAATCTTGATGATGTTTATGATCTATATGAGGAATGGTTTACCAAAGATAATATGTTTCTTGCTAATGATGTAGACTATAGCTTGTATCTAGATATGGTTAGTGAATGGTTTGCACAATTAGAAACTGAATAATAGAATAGTATAATATTATTAAATAAGCAGAGCTTATAGTATAGTAGAGAAGAGGTGATTCTATGACATTAGAATTGGTAATGATTCTTTTACTTGTATTTATAAGCTCTGCTTTTATTAAGGGCTGGAGTGGGTTTGGAACAAACCTAATCGCAATGCCTATTTTAGTTACCATGTTGGCCTTTGGATTAGATCAAGGAGTAACAATTGTAATAAGTGTCAATGTCTTTATGAATATTGCCATTTTAGTAGAAAATAAGAAGTTCAATATTAGAAGTTTAGATAATATTAAAATGCTTGTATTATTTGGCGTTATCTTTACCTTTGTAGGTGCTTACTTTTTAAAGAGCCCAGAAAATGCACAAGTACTAAAGATAGTTGCCGGAAGTGTGATTGTCTTATTAGCATTATATAGAATATACACTACCTTCTTTGAGTTTAAACGTTATATTGATGTTAAAACAATGAGTAAATACTTTATACCTGTTGGTATTATATCTGGATTCTTTAACGGAATTGCCGGACTTGGAGGATTGCCAGTATTAATCTTACTAAGTAATACAAACATGGAACGAAATAAGTTCAGAACAACACTTGTTTCATATTTCTTAGTAATGAATATAGTCGCAATCATTGGATATGCTCTTGCGGGGAACTATAATGAGTTTGTCTTCACTAGTATAGGGTTATTGGTAATACCTAGTGTTATCGCTTGTATGATAGGCGTATGGCTTAGTAGAAGAGTTAGTGACAAGCTATTTAGTAGAGTTATGTTAGGTGTTTTATTGTTTATGGGATTAAACTTAGTAGTAAATGGAGTATTTAGCACTAACATTATTTCAATGTTTTTCTAATTATGATATAATAGGTATATAGTGATTAGGAGGTCTATAATGGAATTTATAAATTATATATTGATTTTATTTGGTGTTTACTCTATAATTATTGGTGCTATCAACCCTGGGTTCAAAAGTAGAAAACAGGTTAGAATGGCAAACAGAATTGGAGAAGGACCAGCTAGATTATTTTATGCTGTTATGGGTATGATATTAATCCTTCTTGGAATCTTCTTATAAACGGGGTTGTTTATGGATTCGACAGGGTAGTTAGAGCTTGATAAGCATGTCAGTGTTGTGACTGTAAAAACACTAGGTTAAATATAACCGGAAACACAAATTACGCTTACGCAGCTTAAGAAATAAGCGCGTTCTCACTGTATAATTGCCTAGAAGGGTACAGTTTGAGATCAGCTAATCTAGGATATATACAAACGGTGCCGTCTTAACGGAATGTATGAACTTAATAAGACTCGCTAGTTACTTGGACGATTGTTGCTTGGTAATTAGTTAAATTAATCAATAATCTAAGCATGTAGAAAATGAAGTTTCGGTTACTTTGGACAGGGGTTCAAATCCCCTCAACTCCACCAGTATTATCCGCGTCCGAGGAATTTAACGGCTATTCATAGCTGTATATAGATTCCTCGGTTTTTGTTTGAAAAAAAATATACTAAAAAAAAGCACGATTTTATGTGCTTTTTACTAGAACACAGTTGCAATAGGGTTAGAAAGAAATTTTGACACTCTGAACCCCATCCAGTTATATTAATAATAAGCAAGGAAATACTATTCTTTTTTTCAACATATTTTCGCTTGACAAAGAATCAATAAAGATATATAATTCTAACATAAAGCGATATATTTATATCATTATGTTAAATATATTTCACATTGGAGGAATTATGAAAAGAGAATGGAAAGTGTTTAATCTTATTATTTTTGCAGCAGTATGTTTATTTGCTGTCACAACATTTGTAATTATTAATGGCATTGAGGATTTAAGATCAATAATTCTATTTGCCCTTTCAATTGGGTTGATTGCTTATGTAAGTAAAACGCATAAGCAACTAAAAAGTGGTGAAGTATCAGAAGATGAAATGAGTACAATGATTAGAGATAAAGCTGGAGCAAGATCATTCTACATGTCGTTATATTTTTGGTTTATCATAGCATATACTTATGATGTTGATTCAGAAGTACTAATAATTGGGTTTGCAGGAATGGCTATTCTGTTTGCAATAAATTACGCTGTTATCAACAAAAAAGGGACACAAATTTGATAACCAAGTTAAAAGAACAACGTGCTAGAATGAATATAACTCAAAGTGATTTAGCCAAACTTGTAAAGGTTAGAAGAGAAACGATTTCATCTTTAGAAAAGGGGAAGTATAATCCTTCATTAAAACTAGCAATGGATATTGCAGAAGTATTTGGAGCAAAAGTAGAAGAATTATTCTTTTTCGACTAATATATAATATGTATACTATTAGGACGAGGGTATCGTTCAGGGACCCTCAACTCCACCAATATTATCCGCGTCCGAGGAATTTAACGGCTATGTATAGCTGTGTATAGATTTCTCGGTTTTTGTTTGCACTGATTTTGAGTATAAATCGACACAGATATTGGTGTTTTAAGTGCTTTTCATGTTCCAATAGGGTTAACTTGGGTTTTTGACACCCAAAACCCGCGTCCAGACTAGTAAAAAGTTTGAATATAGGCAAGATATAGTGTTTTATGTATGTTACAATAATACAGTCATTAAAGATTATATTAGGTAATATTAAGGAGTATTGAAATGAATGTTATAAAAGCAAGTATAAATGATTTAAAAGAGGCAGTAGATTTCTCTTATAAATTACAGTTAATAGAAAGTACTAGATGTAGACCCCTTTTAGTTGGGTGTGAACAGGATGAACTCTATAAACTGTTTCTAAGTTATATTGAGAGAGAAATGCATGATTTACTTCTACTTAAAGAAGACAACATTTTGATTGGAGTAACACCGATTTATTGGATGGTAGATGATAAATATGTTTCATATAGTCAAGGTCCATATTGTAGTGACTATGATAAAGTTTCTAAAGTATTCTTAAAATATGTTGAGGAGAACTACAAAGGATACAAGTTCTATATAAATACAGCAAAAGAACATCTTGAATCAATTGAATTCTTTAAATGTAATAACTTCATTCAATTAGAAGATGCAAAGTTAATGAAACTAGAACACTTTAATATTCGTGAATTCTCGTCAAAAGTACAATTATTAAGTAATGAAAATATGAGTATACTTTATTCATGGATTGATAAAGTAATTGGCGAGGATACTTATTGGAACACTGAACGAATAAGTATGCATCTAGAACGTTTTATAATCCTGGGATACATCAACTCAAATATAGAAGGACATATTATTGGAAGAAAAGGTGGAACCAGTTCAATAGAAATAATTGGTTTTACGGGATCAAGTATTGTGAGGGAAGACTTATTGAAAGCATTTATTAATCATGTGTCCGATCAAGGATTAAGTAGAATAGAACTATATACTGAAGAAGAAAATGATATTTTATTAGGAGACCAATATGGTTTTATAACATATGATTCAAATGTATGTTTTATTAAGAATTTATAAGTTTAGTTTTTTTGATTAATTTAATAATTTGTATGGACGATGGTATCCTTCAGTGACCCTCAACTCCACCAATTATATTAAGTAAACTAAGACGTTTTAACTGATTATCAGTTGAGAGGTCTTTTTTATTTAGTCAATAAAAGATCATAGTACTGATATAACGTATATCTCGCTATTGTATGTTAATAGTGCTATCATTAATTGCAGGGATAAATATATACAAGTGTATATTTATCTGTGTTTTTTTCTTCTAAATGCATAAAAATCAAGATTATATGTTTAATAGAACTTGGATGGAGCTGATATTTATGTTGTCAATTGAAGAATGCAATTTAAAAGTTATTAACTTAGAAAAACTGCTCTTTATTGCTAATAAGGAACTTGCTTTTTATCATGATGATGTAGTTTCGACAAGAATTCAACAATGGAGAGTGGTCTTATGAAATTAGCTTTATATCTAAGTGTTCTAATGGTGATCTTAACTTCATGTAAACCAAGTTCACAGCTTGATGAAAATAATATACCATATGACGATGACATGCCAGTCATTGGTTTGGTATCTAAATATACTGGTGGTTACTTTATGGATACAGTCATTATGACAGCACAGGATCTATTAAATGACTCAGGATATTATACCGTATCTAAATCACCATCTTCATACACAGATGCAGTGACACAACAGATCAGTATAATTGAAGAATTTATCTTATCGGATGTAGATGGCATTATTCTTATACCTGCTGATTCACAAGCACTAAACCCAATCATAGCAAGAGCACTTAATGCGGGAATAGCTATAGTCATCGTTGACACACCTATTGATACAGATGACCTTTTTGAAATGGATGTTAATGAAGATCTATTGTCTTTTGTCTTGATCGATAACTACACGGCAGCTTACGATGCAGCTAACACATATTTTAATACACTTACAGGGTCTTACAACAGTTTGGTGATTTCCGGAGATATAAGTAATTCTCATGCTATAGAACGAAGAGATGGTGTAATAGATGCCATTGCTGACAATGACAACGTGGATTTAGTTAAGTTTGTTGATGGTAAGTGGCAAGAACATATTGCTTATCAGATTGTACTTGATGAGTTGGCGGAAGATGACAGCATTAATCTTATTAGTTGCTCAAATGATGGTATGGCTATAGGTGCGATATTAGCACTTAAGGAAATGAACTTAGAAGATGTTCGGAGAACTAGAATATACAGTCTTACAAGAACCAACAGATTTTGGCTTAAAAGCAGCGGATGTTGTGATGGAATTGATTGAAGACGGCTCTACCGATAGATATCATTTTGTTATGACAATATTTATAACGGAAGGAACGATAGAAGATGACTAAGACAATTAAAGGGAAATTGACTTTAGGACTGTTTCTTACAATCAGTATATTCTTTTTCATTACTTTTTTTATCGCAAACAAGTATGAGAAGGTAATTGATAACTATGATACACTCACAGATAACGTTTCATATGTTGAGGAAATACAGCTAATGACGGACACCATAACTGAAAATGTTGTTAGGAGATTCGCAGACTTTGATGGTGTTCTTGCAGAGGATACAATAAAGTTATTGAATGAGTTAACGACTACCTTAGAAATGCTGGAAGAATCATTGGAAAATGATAGTAGTCGCTTTATATTTGATCGACTTAAGAATACCATTAAGCATTTTGATGATGATACGAGAACATTTATTTTTTATATGAACGAGGATAACGTATCCACTGCGTCTGATTATCGAGAGTCTATCATAAGAACCAAAGAAGCTATTGGCTCTATTGGATCAGACATGATCACAAATGAGTTGTCACAAATGAGTATTAATCGAATAACATTGTCTGAGTCACTTTCAAAATCGCGTACACAATTCATGTTATTGCTTCTTGTTATGACAGGTTTGTTGATTTTTTCATTATGGAATATTAACAAAGGTATTGTTAATAATATCAAAGGATTACAAAATCTATTTAGAGCCATTGGACAAGGAGAATTGAACTATGTAGCACCAATTTTGAAGACTAGCGATGAATTTGATCAATTGATGGTTGATGCTAATAAAATGAAAAATGATTTACTTGAGTTGACACTGGAAAAGGACTTAGCTAGACTAAAGTTAGAAGAATATTTGTATGTTGATGATTTAACAGGGTTTAACACAAGAAATTATTTGTTATCAAAGTATAAAGAGATTTTGGACTCAAGGGATAATAAGGAAGGATATATGATTTACTTTGATCTAAAGAGATTTGGTGTTATTAATGAGTCTTATGGATTCGATTTTGGAGATAAAGTGTTGAGTGATTTTTCTTTTAGACTTATTTCATCTAATTTAAAGAGGGCAAATGTTTTTAGATATGAAAGTGATGAGTTTATAATTGTTCTAGAAGAATCAAATAAAGATCTGGTTTCATCAGTAATTGATGATATTATTTCAATATTCAAAAATGGACTAGTTGTTGAAAAAATCATTGTTAAATTGTCATTTAATTTCGGGATTTCAAAATATGACATTAACAATGCAAAAATAGAAGAAACAATAAACCATTGTAAAATGGCGTTAAATATCGCTAAAAATAATCAATTAGATAATGTTGTTTTTTATGAAAATTTAGATGGAAGTAAATTAGAAAGACAATTACAAATAGAGTTGTCACTAGATAGAGCACTAGAGAATAAAGAATTTAAAATTGTGTTTCATCCGATTGTTGAGATGAAATCTGAGTGTATTAGAGGATTTGAGGCGTTATCAAGATGGAACTCCAAAGAACTTGGAGATATTACTCCAGATGAGTTCATCCCGATTTTAGAAAAGTCTTATAGAATACACAAACTAGACATGCATGTAATAAATGAAGCTGTAAAAATGACAAAGTCATTATCTATAAAGTTCAAAAAAGACTTTGTTCTATCATGTAATGTGAGTACTGAAACATTATTAAGTGATTCATTCATTGGATTCATTGTTGATACTCTAAGTAAATATAAATACGAAGGTAAATTCTTAGAGTTAGAGATTACTGAGTCTGCAATTATTACAGATTTTAATAAAGTAAAAAAAATAACTGATATGTTAAGAGGGTATGGTGTTAGGTTTAGTGAAGATGACTTTGGAGACGGTTTTAGTTCATTAAACTACTTAACCAGACTTGATATTGATACTTTGAAGGTAAGTAAGAATTTGGTTGGTGCTATAGGAGACGGATTTAACAACTCACTTTTATTCAATTCAATACTGACATTAGCAAATGATCTAGGATTAGAAACCGTTATCGAAGGTGTAGAGGATAAAAAAACATTAGATATTGTTAGACAGTTTAATTGTAGTTATATTCAAGGTTTTTACTATTATAAACCATTATCGTTTTTATCTTTGTCAAAAGTTTTAGAAAAAGCAAACAATAATGATTAAGAGGTTTTGCAGTTACTAAGAATATTGTGTGTAAAGATTATTGGTAATAAGTATCTATATTTCATAGATTAAATAAATGAATTTTATGCACATCATTCACCAAAATAAAAAGGCAGTTTGGTAAAGAGCAGACTATAGTTAGTTTTGCTCTTTATTATTTTCAAGGAGGTCACTTCTCCTCAACTCCACCAATATTACTCTTAACCGAGAATTTAGCAGCTTCATTAAGCTGTATATAAATTCTCGGTTTTTGAATGCTTACATAATATTAAAAAAACGAATCTTACTATTTATTCAATTAATCATGCATCAGGATTGATTTAGATTCCCC
>SDWO01000054.1 GCA_004195325.1 Candidatus Izemoplasma acidinucleici
AAATACTCTTTTATACATAATTGCCTCCTATGATTCTTCTTGATTTGAACGAGGATGAAACTCGTTATATACATCTTGAAGTTGTTTTTTTGATATATGGGTATATATTTGTGTTGTTGAGATGTCTTCATGTCCTAATAGTTCTTGTACCATACGCAAGTTAACACCATTTTCAAGTAAATGTGATGCGTAGCTATGACGTAATGTATGAGGACTAATATCTTTCATGATTCCTGCCCTGAACGCTATCTTTTTAAGTGTTTTGTATAATCCTACTCGAGACATTGAACTTCCTCTGTTATTAACAAAGACGATATCTCCTGGGATCTTTTTAAGGATACTTCTTCCTTCTTCTAAATACTTCTTCAATGCGTGTTGTGCTTCTTCCCCTAAGGGAACAATGCGTTCTTTGTTTCCTTTACCAATAATATTTATGAATCCCATATTGATGTGTAGGTCTTGAAGTCTGAGTGATAGTAACTCTGTCACTCGTAGACCACATCCATATAGAAGTTCTAACATTGCCTTATTTCTTTGTTCTAAAGGTTCATCTCCGTCAGCTGCGATGATTAAAGCTTCCACTTCATCAATACTTAATGTGATTGGGAGTCTGAGTTCTTTTTTAGGTAAACTAATACCGGTCGCAACGTTTCCGCTAACTAGTTTTTCTAGGAGTAAATATTTATGAAAGCTTCTTATCGCACTTACTTTTCTAGAAATGGAACTGTTTGTGTTTTGTTTTCTTTTTAACCGTCCGATAAAGTTCCTGATGTGCTGTTTTGTGATGATGTTAGGATCTTTGATTAGATAGTTCTTTGCTAAGAATATAACATATTCATTTAAGTCAGTAACATAACTCTTGATTGTATTTGTGCTTAAATTTTTTGTTATTTTTAAGTAGTATTCATATTCTTTGAGTAACCTCTTTAACATGTCATCCCTCCATCACTGCCATAAACACAACGTTTCCAACTAGTAATCCTTTTGTTGTAAACTTGAGTTTATTATTTATAAGTTCTAGGTATCCATCTGTTAGGTATTGCTTTAATAACGGATACTTGTTAAGTAAGTCTATATTATACTTTTCATTTATTTGTTTAATGTTAATACCTTCAAGTAAACGAAGACCCATCATTACTTCATCTTCTATTTCAAAGCGCTCATATTCTTCTTTATAAGGTGTATTAGAAGAAACACCTTCTATATATCTTCTAACGTTAGAAACGTTATTGAATCTCTTGTTACCGATTAAACTGTGTGCTCCACTACCGAGACCTATGTAGTCTTTATTGGTCCAGTAGGTAATATTATGAATCGATTGGTGATTGTCTTTACTGAAGTTACTTATTTCGTAATGGTTGAAGCCTTGTTTTGTTAATGCATCAATTACTCTTAAGTACATTTTTGCCTCAACGTCTTGATCTTTGATCGTTACTTTGTTTTGCTTTACGAGTTGATACAAGATTGATTTTTCTTCTAAAATCAGACTGTAGTAGGATATATGCTTGATATCTTGCTTTAAAACAAATTCTATATCCTCTTCTAGTTGTTTCATTGTTTGATTTGGGATATTAAAGATCATATCGATGCTTATATTGGTTATACCTAAACTTCTTAGGTATTTAATGGCGTTTGTAATGTCACTTTTTTTATGAGTTCTTCTTAAATAAGTAAGATTCTCAGGATTAATTGTTTGAACACCCATGCTTACTCTGTTTATATTGTACTTTTTGAATAGGGTTGCGTATTCAATTGTTATGTCGTCGGGGTTTACTTCTATAGTATATTCAATTACGCTCTTTGTTTCAATGACACTAGACAGTGTTTTAAAAAGTCGTTCTAGGTCTTTGATACTATAGTTACTTGGTGTTCCACCACCGATATATATTGTCTTAACATTTTTGATTGAATCGCCGACTTCTATGATTTCAGATATTAAGGCATTTAAGTATGCTTTTTTCTTCTCTAAAGTTGCGACTTCTTTGTGAAAGTCGCAATAAGTACATATGTGTTTACAAAATGGTATGTGGATGTATAGGGAAGTTAACATAATATCAAATCCTTTAATTATATTGTACCATATTATTATGTAATGAATTGACTAAATGCAAAAAAAAAACGAGTTTTTACACTCGTTTTTTAGTTTACTTCTTTGCTTCTTTTTTTGGTACTGATTGTACTGGTTCTTTGTCTTTACCTTGTAAGATACCAGGTAAATTCATTCCAGCCATTTCAAATACGTTTTCTAGAGGTGGTAATGATTTTAACATTCCACTTAAGAAGTTAGCAGTTGTTGGTGTACCGTCTCCACTTGAAGCTCCTGTATCCCATACTGTAACTTTATCAATGTTGATTCCTTTAATAGCTTCAACTTGTTTTTCAACGATTACTTCTAATTTGTCAGCGATCATATAGCTAATTGCCTTGTCTGCATCTCCACCAGCTGCTTTAACAAGATGTTGGAACCCATCAGCTTGCTTAGTAAGGATTTCATTCAATCCGTCAGCTTGTGCTTTCATTTTGTAGAAAATTGCATCTGCTTGTGATTTAGCTTCTAATCTTACTTTGTCAGCTTCAGCTTCGGCAGCGATTACTGCTTTTTGTTTTTCGATTTGTGCTTTTACGATTTCATTTGCTTCTCTTGTAGCACGTTCTTTTTCAGCACGTTTAACTTCTGCTTCACGTTCCGCTTCATATGCTTCAGTTAATGCGTTCGCTGCTTGTACTTTTTCGGCAGCTGTTGCTGTACGATCAGCTTCTGCTTCACGTTCACGACGTAATGCTTCTGAATTAGCAATAGTAACTCTTGCTTCATTCTCACCTTGTACTGCATTTGAGTTCGCTTTTGATACGTTTACACGTTCATCACGTTGTGCGTTTGCTTCACCAATAGCACCATCACGGTTTTTCTCAGCAACTGTACGACGAGCATCATTGATTGCTTTCGCTGCTGCTTCTTTACCTAATGCTTCGATATATTGTGATTCATCTCTAATATCTGTAACATTAACATTGATTAATTTTAATCCGATTTTTTTCAATTCTTGATCCACGTTTTTAGAAACGTTCATTAAGAATTTATCACGGTCACTGTTAATTTCCTCAATATCCATTGTTGCGATTACTAAACGTAATTGCCCGAATAAGATATCTTTAGCTAATTCTTTGATTGCATCATGTGTTAATCCTAGTAAACGTTCTGCAGCATTTTGCATGATTCCAGGTTCAGTTGATATTGCTACTGTAAACCTTGAAGGTACATCTACACGGATATTTTGTTTAGATAATGCGTTTGTTAAGTTAATTTCGATACTCATAGGTGTTAAATCAAGATATTTAAAATCTTGAATGATTGGAATAATAAATTTAGCCCCACCATGTATACATTTTGCACTTCTTGTTCCACCTTCAGTACCTTTACCTACACTACCATAAATAACTAAAATCTTGTCCGATGGACATTTACGATATCTCGATAATACTACAGCAACTACCACTACTAATACAGCAGCGATAATCATTACGATTGTTCCAATTCCCATTTTACTTCCTCCTTATTTTATCTCTTCAACCACTAAGATATTCTTTCTTACTTCAATAACCTTAACTTTTTTTCCAGTTTCAATTTCTGTGTCATAGGCCATTGCGTCTAAGGTTCTTAGTGAATCTCCAACTACGATTTGAACTTGTCCTGTACCTTGTCCACTCATTGGTATCTTAAAGTACACAGTTCCTGTTTTGTTGATTGTACTTGCGAACTTGAATGTTCCTGTTGATTCTAATTTGTATAAATAATGTATCGCTACTGCGATTAGGACCATCATTATTGTCCCGGCAATTATAGCAAATAAGAATACAAGCCATGGATTTAATCCAGCGTTTGTATATATGTATCCGGTCCATCCGAATAGCATAAAGAATCCAAGTACGGTTCTAAATGTAAGTAAATGGAATGTTGCTCTTCCACTTGTAATGATATTTGAGTCTTCATCAACACCGAAATCCTCGTCGATATCAAAGTCCTCGTCAACGTCCATATCAAAGTCTTCATCAATATCAATGTCTACGTCTTCATCAAAATCAGAATCACTATCTAATAGGTTACCAACTAACGCTAATACTGATTGTAAAGCGAAAAAAGTTGTAAAACCTACTGCGATTCCAAAGTATATATTTGGTACTGAATCAATAAATGCAAGTATCATACGACCACTTCCCTTTTCTTACTTACTACACTATTATAACACATATTCTGTGACACAAAATGACAGATTTGTCTTTTTTAGAAAAAGAAAAAAGCCCTTCATAAAGGGCTTTTATTAATCATTCAATTTTAAAACACTCAGGAAAGCTTCTTGTGGTATTTCTACACTACCAATCGCCTTCATTTTTTTCTTACCTTTTTTCTGTTTATCAAGTAGCTTACGTTTACGTGAAATATCTCCACCATAACACTTAGCTAGTACGTTCTTACGCATTGCGCTGATTGTACTTCTTGCGATAATTTTTTGTCCAATCGCAGCTTGAATCGGTACTTCAAACATATGACGAGGAATAATCTCTTTCAATTTCTCTGTCATTGCTTTTCCTCTTTTAAAGGCGAAGTCTGTGTAAACAATCATGCTTAATGCATCTACTATTTCAGCATTAAGTAAGATATCCATTTTAACTAATTTTGATTCTCTGTAATCACTTATTTCATAATCAAAACTAGCGTAACCTTTACTTCCACTTTTCAAACGATCAAAGAAATCATATACGATTTCTAATAACGGTAAATCATAACTTAACTGAACACGACTGTCACTCAAGTAAGTCATTCCACCAAATATCCCACGTTTATACTGACATAATTCCATGATGTTTCCAACATATTCCTCTGGAGTCATGATTGTCGCTTTAACGAAAGGTTCTTTGATGTGATCTATTTTCTGAGGTTCTGGTAAATCACAAGGATTATCAATAGTCATCATTGTTTCATCGGTTAAGTATACTTCATATATAACACTAGGCGCAGTTGCGATCATTGGGATGTTAAATTCACGTTCAATACGTTCCTGGATGATTTCCATGTGTAATAATCCTAAGAATCCTGTTCTAAATCCAAATCCAAGTGCTTGGCTGCTTTCAGGTTCATATACTAATGATGCATCATTTAGTTTAAGTTTATCTAATGCTTCTCTTAATTCGTTATATTGCCCGTTATCAATTGGGAACAACCCGCAAAATACAACAGGGTTCATTTTTCTGTATCCAGGAAGTGGTATATCCGCTCTTGGAACTGAAGTAATGGTATCACCAACACGTACATCTCCAACAGCTTTAATCGACGCAGTTAAATATCCTACATCTCCAGGTCCTAAGTATTCTTTTTTCAATTCCGTAGGAGTTGTTACTCCTACTTCAAGTACTTCATATTTAGCGTTGGTAGCCATCATTTCAATGATGTCTCCCTTTTTAATTGTTCCTTGCATTACTCTGATTGAAGGAATGATTCCTCTGTAAGCTTCAAAATATGAATCAAAGATCAATGCTTGAAGCGGTGCTTCAGGATCTCCTAGAGGGGAAGGTACTAATTCTACTACTTGATCAAGTATTTCCTTAATTCCAATACCTTGTTTGGCTGAAGCAAGTACTGCGTTTGATGTATCAAGACCAATGATATCTTCAATTTCTTGTTTTACTTTTTCAGGATCAGCTGAAGGTAAATCAATTTTATTAATAAGTGGTAAGATTTCTAAATCATTGTCTAATGCCAAATAAACATTAGCTAATGTTTGTGCTTCAATACCTTGCGCTGCATCTACGACTAATATTGCTCCCTCGCAAGCTGCTAGGCTTCGTGAAACTTCATAGGTAAAGTCGACATGCCCAGGCGTGTCGATTAAATGTAATATATATTCTTCATTTTCGTCATTTATGTATACAATTTCTACGGCATTCAACTTGATTGTAATTCCGCGTTCACGTTCTAAGTCCATACTATCCAGTAGTTGAGCTTTCATATCACGTAATGTAACGGTTCTTGTGAATTCTAAGATACGATCTGCTAATGTCGATTTACCGTGATCAATATGAGCGATGATACTAAAGTTTCTTATTCTCTTTTGGCGTTCTTTGATTTTCTTAAAGTCTAGTTTTTTACTCATATAATCACCTCCTATTTAGTGCTAATTCATTTTACATTAAATTGCTTTTAAAATCAATAGTTAAAGCCAAATTACGTCTATCTTGTGAAGACTAATGTGGTTTCATTACTTAATTCAATGTTATATAGATACTGTTCCTTGTTAAAAGTCATTAATTCATTGATATCTTTGATTTTATGTTTGATCATATAATCAAGAAATATCCCTCTTGCTTGTTTACTGTATGTTGCTTGGTTTATGTATTTATCTTCCTTCTTTTGGAGGAAAGAGATATTTATCATTGTGCTACTTATAATTAACTTACTAAATTCCTCACTTGCTAGATTAATGATTACTTCTTCTTTAAAGTAAGGACTTATATTCCAGTGGGTATATAGATTAAGACCTATTTTCATTTTCATATCTAGACGATACTTCTTGATCATAGTCCCTGGTTCTAATATTCCATAAGACGCATCTAAGATTCTTAAATGGTTTTTGATGTATGTGTATTCTTCTTGTTTATAGCTGTTTTTATCTAGTCCTTTAAAGACTAAGCCATTAAAGCTGAAAAACGCTTTAAATGAAGGATTATGATTGTAATTCTTGATATTAGAATATGTATCATCAAGTAATTGCTTATCAATCTTCATAATTCGTTTGATATCTTCTTTTGCTAGTTTTTTAAGCATTGATAATACTTTCTTATGTTCTTTTGGATACAAGATTTCTTGTTCTTCTAAGTAATCACTGTGTGTAATCTTTTGTGTTTTACTTGGAGATATAATAATCTTCATTAAATCACCTCATATACATTATATAGTATGTTATAATATTTTAGTAGAGGTGATAGTATGAATTTATACTTTATTAGTGATTGGTATTTAAATAAGATGGATGATAACAAATTCAAAGAAATTTGGGAACGAAAATATATTCGAGGAGCAAAGCGAGTAATAAGTATTAGTTTCTTGTTATATATACTTGTATTGTTACAGTTAACAGTTATGGTTAGCGGTGGAACAAACTGGTTTATTGCTGTTTTATTCTTCTTCTCGTTCGGATTTATGTTTGGAGTTTTTGTCTTGTTTAACTATTTACGTTTTATGGCTAGACAGAATACGAGATACTTTCTAATAATGTCTGGGACAAATAGCGATATCAATTACGACAATGTAGTAGGGTAAAATAAAAAAGAGCCAAATGGCTCTTTTTTTTATTCTTCTGTTCTATGTAATGCGAAGAATTCTTCGAATTTAGTTACGTCTACAGTAATTGTATTAGCGTTTAGATCAGTTACACTTCTAGATTGAACTGCTTGTGCTCTAGAATGTAATTTTAATCGCCCAGCAACTTTACCTTTTAATTTAGGTTTAAGAAATTGGAAGACTAATTTTTCATTCTCGCGATAGCAAATAACTGAATTAGTTCTTGTTTTAAATGAGATTTTAGGTACAATAATTTTCTCTTTAACTTTTTTGGATATTACTTTTTCCTTATTAGTTTTTTTATCAAGGACAGTTTCCTCAAGAGTTTTTGTAACTGACTTTGTTACTTCTTTCTCGTATATGAACTCAGCATCAACGATAAACGTATTTCCGTGTTCAATTGTTCTTTGAAGTCTAATTGATTTTAGAAAATCGTTTTTGCTACCTTCATAGTTTTTAGGAAATTGATCGATATTATATTCATTGATAATCTCTTCGAATTCATAACGTCCCTTGTCACCTTCTGTTTTTTCAACTTCAAAACATTTATTAAGGAATTTCTGATAGATAGAAACAAACTCACTAACAGGTACATAATCAGGCTCTTTTTCCTTATTATCATCAATTAGATTTTGAGCTTTTCCAAGTTCTATGTTTCTTGTATTGATTACTTGATCGTCATACGTTTTATTAAGTTCATCGGTTGCTTTTTTATGTTGTTCTTTTAATGTTTTAGTGTCTAGTTTATGTTGTAATGATAATTGATATAATGCATCTTTATCCTCTTTGCTTATTTTGCTTCTTGCTACTTTTTGTAAAGAAAATAAATCGTTAGTTTCAGTTTTTTGTTTTGCCTTTAAAATTTTATAGTGACCCTTGAACACACCATTTTGCTCTTTAAGTTTTATAAATAGTAATTGTCCAATAGAGTCGTTTTGTTCTTTTGTTAATTCAATCTTTTCAGGTCTGTTGCCTTCTCTAAGATTAGGTTGCAATGAAAGTACTAATATTTCTTTTGCCTCTCTAAGTGTTTGGTAATGAGATGCACGTTGTAAGTAATAGGCATTATGAACACTTTTCAAGAACAATAAAAACCATAAAGCGATTAATATATAGTTCAGGTTTGTGAATTTACTAAAGAATAGTACCGGTAGGAATATATAGATTGCTTCTTTTGAAATTAATTGAGAAGGTTTCACTTCGTAACCGTAATAATCAACTGTTTGTAGATTGAATAATAGTTTACCTATTGATCTCCCGTTTTTTCTTAATGGGATGTAGTATCTTATAAAGTAATTAATAACAACAAAAAATAAACTTCCGGTAATTGTTGCTTTAAACCAGTTGTAATCTGATGTGTTAAAAATTGGGAATAAGATGTTAATAAGTAATAGTAATGTTATTGCGTAAATTAAGACATCTACAAGGTCTGCTTTCAGTTTTTGTGAGTTCCTCGGTTTCAACGTATCTATACGCTCTGATAATTTTTCCATGTAAGCACTTCCTTTCATTGAGATTATATCATACTATAACGTTTTAGTAAAACAAAAAATAAAAGACACAACGTTAGTTGTGTCTTTTGTAGATTAATAACATATAAGCCATGTTCTGTACCTCTAATGAGGCGACAATCATTTATCTCTAGATACAAGTATCTAGCTCTTAGTTCAGTTCATTTACTGACTTAGAGTGCCCCTACCAATTTTGGGTTTCTAGCTTGCGGGGTTTACCCGTTCCATCTTCACAGTTTCCCATGAAGCTCGTCTCTGTGGCACTTTTAAAGTTAATAACACCATTTAACAGGTGCGTTCACAGCCGTCACACTTACGTGTGCATAAAGTTATGGTTTCCTCAATCACAATCACTACAAGCATCTCAGCTTGTGCTAGCATGGACTTTCCTAACGCTTACGCGCTCGATTGTCCTGTTATTAATTCTTCTAATATTTCTTCTAAGTCTTCGATACAGTATCCGCAAGCAATTCCAACGTTTAGATGATCCCCTAGTTTTTCTAAAGTATCATATCCGTTCTTGATTGCGTCTTCTATCTCTTTATAAGTTACACCTTCACAATGACAAATAACGTCAGAGTTATTTCTCATCAGTCTTTGGTGCTTCTACTTTTACTTCTTCTTTAACTTCTTCTTTTTTTACTTCAACTTTTTTAACTTCAGGAGCTTTAACAAATGGTTTCTTCTCAACTTTAGGTTTAGGTAATGTATCTTTTCTTGATAAATCGATACGTCCTCTATCATCAATACCAATTACTTTAACACTGATGATGTCTCCGAAGTTACAGATGTCTTCTACTTTGTTTACTCTTGAATGGTCTAGTTTACTGATGTGGCAAAGCCCGTCAGTACCTTTCCATAGTTCAACGAAGCAACCGAATTTTTCAACACGTACTACTTTACCGTTGTATACTTCTCCAACTTTAGCAACTCTAATGATATCAGTGATAATAGCGATTGCTTTATCAATGTCTTCATTGTTTGTATGCATGATAGTAACACGACCGTCTTGTTCGATGTCAATTTTAACATCATTACAAGATTCGATGATTTTAGTGATTTGTTTTCCACCAGGTCCGATAACGTCTCTGATTTTATCTGGATCAATGTTCATTAATCTTACTTTTGGAGCGAAGTCTGAAACTTCTTTTCTTCCAGCGTCAATTATTGAATTCATGTTGTCTAGAATTTGTAAACGAGCAATTCTTGCTTGTTCTAATGCTTCGAATAAGATGTCTCTACTTAAACCATCAATTTTGATATCCATTTGTAAAGCAGTAATACCGTCTTTAGTACCAGCTACTTTAAAGTCCATATCTCCATAATGATCTTCCATACCTTGAATATCTGTAAGGATACTGTAGAAGTCTCCTTCTTTGATTAATCCCATTGCAATACCAGCAACTGGTGCTTTAATTGGAACTCCAGCAGCCATTAAACTCATACTACCAGCACAGATTGTTGCTTGTGAAGATGAACCGTTAGATTCTAATACTTCACTTACGACACGTACTGTGTAAGGGAAATCTTCTTCATTTGGCATTACTTGACGAAGTGCACGTTCACCTAACATACCGTGACCGATTTCTCTACGTCCAGCTCCAACATAACGTCCAGTTTCTCCAACTGAATATTGAGGGAAGTTATAATGTAGCATGAATGTTTTCTTTTGCATTTCATCCATACCATCAATTTTTTTGTGTTCACTTAAGCTACCTAATGTAGTTAAAGCCAAAGCTTGTGTTTGTCCACGTGTGAACATTGCAGAACCATGAGTTCTTGTGAAGATATCAATTTTGCTTTCAAGTGCTCTTAATTCATCTAATCCACGACCATCAGGACGTATTTTATCTTCACTAATTGCTCTTCTCATTTCGTCTTGAACGATTTGAGAGCATACACCTTTAACATCATTTAGTAATGAACGTAAATCATCTTTGTCCATTCCTTGATTGTTTTCTTCGAATGTAGCTACTGCTTTATTTGTAAGTTCACTTATTGCTACACCACGTGCTAATTTTTCTTCGATAGAAACTGCTTTTACTAATTCAGCTTTGATTAAGTTAGAAACTTCTGTAGTTAATTCTTCATCAATTGTTTTTAATGTGTATTCTACTTTTTCTTTACCTACTTCAGCAATAATTTCTTCTTGGAATGCACATATTTTTTTAATCCATTCGTGTCCGAATAAGATTGCATCTAGCATATCTGTTTCATTAACGATTTTTGCATGTGATTCAACCATGTTGATTGCTTTTTTAGTTCCAGCAACAGTTAATGTAATGTCACTTAATTCTTTTTGAGCTTTTGTTGGGTTTACTACTAATTTACCATCAACTCTACCTACGTTAACACCAGCGATTGGTCCCATGAATGGAATATCACTAATTCCTAACGCTAAACTTGAACCGATCATAGCAGTCATTTCAGGAGTGTAATCTGTGTTAGCACTCATTACTGTATTGATTAATTGTAAGTCGTATTTGAATCCTTTAGGGAATAACGGTCTGATAGGTCTGTCGATTAAACGAGATGTTAATGTTTCGTTATCACTTGGTCTTCCTTCTCTTTTTAAGAATCCACCAGGTATTTTACCTGCGGCATACATTTTTTCTGTGTATAGTACCATTAATGGGAAGAACCCCGCTGTTGAAGGTTGTTTCCCGACAGCACTAACACTTAGTACTGCTGTATCTTCGTAACGAATTAAAACTGCACCTGCAGCTTGTTTCGCCATTTCCCCGGTTTCAACGATAAGGTCCCTACCGTCAAAATCCATCTTGAATGTTTTTCTCTCTGACATTCTTTTTCCTCTTTTCTCTTCTCTTTATTTTTCAGTATATAATATATCACATATACCTCTATTTTAAAAGCAATATAAATAAATAACAAGCCTATAGCATATATAAAATTCTATCCTCTTTATAATACGCGAGAAGTATACTCCTTGAAATCATTCATATTCTGCTTACCAAGTTAGTAGAATTGTGTGATGAATAAAATGAGTAGAGTACAGAAACGAACTTCTAAGTACACATAGTCTTTATTGTATATGGGTTTGATTTTTAACTTGCTTTAGATTGTGATATAATGAAATATAATTGGTTTTTGAGGTTTTTATGGTTTGGGTACCCCCAAATCACAAAGGGATGTGGTAACTATGAAGAAGAATAGAATACTCATATTTATTTTTAAAAAATCAACATTATTACTATTAACTTTTTTAATTATACTTAATGTTGGTTATCAGTTATTTTTACATACAAAAACCGTGGATTCTATTGAGGAAGCTAAGTCTACTCAAACGGAGATTTTAAACGCAGCTAACATCTCATTAAATAGCTATCTAGTAAATATTGAAGCGATAGTTTTAGAAATTTCGACTTCTTATGAAGTTCAGGAATTTCTTCTGAATAGTACCACTAAATCTAATCTAGAATCTAATTTACTTAATAAAATGACTTTCAGGTCCGAATTAACCCAAGTCCGTCTTATTAATGAAGATGGATTTGAGACTGTCAGAATTAATTATGATGGTTCAGATCTTGTTATAATTCCTGAAGAAAATCTACAGGACAAATCAGCACGTGATTATTTTATCAATACTTCTGTCCTTAATACCGGTGAAGTTTATGTATCTCAGCTGGATTACAATATGGAATATGATGAAATAGTGATTCCACTGGAACCTGTGATTCGTTTCGCTACCCCCTTATATCTTAATAACGTGTATAAAGGAATCCTTATCATAAATGTTGATGCTGTACGTATTATGGAACATCTAAGTGAATTTAATGATATTTCCACATTTAATCTTTCAATTGGTTTGGCAGACAATGACTCTTATTGGTCTTTTTCTGATGATTCAGAGTCCGATTTTTTATACTATCAAAAAGATGAGGATAGTACATTAGATTTAACACCTTATTTTTATAGGGAATCAGATCATCTATTATATAACCATGGTTCTTACGAATATGATGAACTGATTTATACTACTCAAGAACATATTATATATCATGATGATTCAAATACGGATCATCTTAAGTTGATATCAATACTTTCAGACTCTATTATAAAAGATTTACCTGGAAACTCTTTTTTGTTTTCGCCTTACGCTATTGTAGTTATTAACTTCACAATCCTTGTTCTTGCTCATATAATCTCATTGGTTTTTGGACAAAGAAGCGGGAAAATAAAATATAGTTTAGTATCAAATTTTATTGCCGATTATAATTCAAGAGCTGTTATTGTTACTAACAATGATCGTAAAACGTTATATGTTAACTCTGTTTGGGCAAATACATATGAATACAACAGCTCAGAGATGCTGAATAAAGATCCTGTAGCTTTGATATCAGAGGAATTTAGATTCAAAATAAAGAGTGAAACATCTGAGTCAAATAAAGTTGCCAATTCCTTTCTAAAATCATTAGTATGGAATAGAACGAAGAGTGGTATTTTTGTTTTAAAATTGTTAACTCTTAAAACGATATCTGCTACTACTAAAAAAGACTCTTATTATGTTGGGATTTATGAAGATCCGAAGTCTATGGATATTCAAGTAATCGATTTAGAAAAACCAATAACACCTCAAAATCAATTTGATCACATAATTTTAAAGTATATAGGAAGTAAAATTGACAAAAGTTGTGATAATTCTGTCCTCGTCTGTATTAATTACACTGTTAAACAAGATAACGAGGATTCAAAAAAACACCTTGATGAGTTCTCTCTCTCAAAAAAAGTTAAAAGTAAACTAGACCAAATATACACAAATATCAATTCCTTTTTCTTAAGTAAAAATCGGATTGTTTTCCATGTTCATCTTGATTATAAGCCAATTGAAAGTTTAATTTCGGAATTACTATACTCGATAACTGAGATTTTAGGAGAAGATAAAAATACTATTTCGGTAAATATTGGAGTTAGTAAATATGAAGATTCCATCGAGGAATTTATTAAATCCTCATTTTATGCCCTAACACATTCCATAACATATAAAACAGACTACACAGTTTATTCCATAGATGTCAAATCATCTTTAGTAAGATCTTTTGAAATCCACAATAAGCTAGATGAAGGGTTCAATAACGAACGTTTTAGCGTTGTATACCAACCACAAAGAAATACAAAAACAAGAGCAATTGCTTCTTGTGAAGCTCTTTCTCGATGGACAGACCCTGATCTTGGTACCGTTTATCCAAATGAGTTTATACCTATGTTAATTGATCGAGGGATGATTACAAGTTTAACAAAGTTAGTTGTAAAAACAGTTATCAGGGACGCTGAAAAATACATATCACTTATTCCTGAGGATTTCATATTTTCTGTTAATATAACTGTTGCTGATTTGGATCTTGAAAATCTTAAAACCGGGATTGTAAAGCAAATTAATAATAGCATAATTCCAAACTCACACTTTGCCTTTGAAATTGTTGAAGATATGCTTATGAAGGATATCTCGGATATCAAAGATGTATTCAAATACATTAAAAGTCAGAACATAAGAATATATCTTGATGATTTTGGAACTGGTTATTCTTCTCTTGCATATTTAACTCAATTTAAATTTGATAAGATAAAAATTGATCGACAATTTATTATGGATTATCCCAAAAAGGACAATGGATCATTAATAAAATTAATTAAGTCTCTAGCTACTGAATTACATGTTCCTGTAATAATGGAAGGTGTAGAAACAGAGTCACAATTAGAATTTATATCTAGATTGGAATGCGAACAATATCAAGGTTTCCTTGATTCAAGACCAACTTATTTAGGTAATTTCATTAGAAAAGTTACTAAGTAATTAAAACTGATAATAATATATAGAAGATTCAGACTATAAAGTATTAAAATCGCTAAAGGGGTGGTTATATGGAAGTTGTTACATTTAAGAATTTTGTACTACCTATTATTAAAACATTAGATACCTATAATAGTTTATTGGAATTTCATCATAAACGAACAGCAGTAATTAGTTACCATCTTGGTAAAGAACTAAATCTTTCAAAAGAGGATATGTTTACGCTTGTTGTTGCTGCTTCAATTCATGATATTGGTGCAATTACAATACGAGAAAGAGATGATTTACTTAGCGAGGAAGTTCAAAGACCTAAAGACCATTGTATGATGGGGTTTAGAATGTTAGAATCACATTCTTCTTTCAAAGATGTTGCATACGTCATCAAACATCATCACATTCATTATGATGAATTAGCTACCTATAATGAGGAAATTTCGTTTTTGTCCCATGTATTACATTTTGCTGATAGAATTGATATTATGAGTGACAATGTTGAAAAGAGCGCTGAAAACATTAGTTCAATCCAACTGAAACTAAAGGAACAGGCAGGTACTCTCTTCCATCCTCTAGTCTATAGTGCATTTGAGAAACTAGTTAGAAACAGTGATTTCTGGAGTTCAATTCAGGAACTGAGTATTGATTCAATCTTTAATTTACTGGATATTCCATTGCATGCTGAATTAAACTATTCTGATGTAGTAAGTTTCTCTCAAGTTGTTTCACATATTATTGACTTTAGAAACCAATTTACTTCAAGTCATTCATTCTGTGTTGCACATCTAGCAAAGAAATTTGGAGAATGGTTAGATATGTCATCTGAGGATTGTGATAAACTACTAGTTGCTGGATATTTTCACGATATTGGGAAAATATCTCTAGAACCAGAATTGATTGAAAAACATGATGCATTTAGTCAAGATGATAAAAAGCAGTACGCATTACATTCTCATTTTACAGAGAAGATATTAGAGGATTTAAAAGCTAATAAATGGTTTGAAGATGTGATAGAATGGGCTTCACACCATCATGTTGATTATCAATTTACTAATGGTTCAAATAGTATTGAACATTCAAAAGCGGAGTTCGGGGCAAGAGTAATTGCTTATGCTGATATTATCTCTGCATTATTGGAGGATAGACCTTATCGCCAAAGATTACACATTGATTTCGTGTTTGATATTCTTGAAAAAGAATATTCAACTCTTATTTCATATGATATCTTTGAGAAACTTGTTACAAAGAAAGATGAAATAAATAACCTATTTATTGAATGTAACAATGAAATTCAAAAACTATACAAGAAAGAGTATCCAAACAATATATAAACTCACTATAATGTAGTGAGTTTTTTAATTGAGTTGTTCCTAATAAAAAAAGAGTGGAAATCACTCTTTATGTTTTACTTTTAGTATTGTATTGAATTATTTCAATACGTCTTTGCTTATCTGTTTCTATATATATTGCAACTCCTCTAAACACTGTTAGAACTGATGTTATCGATAACCCGATTTTTAGTAAGTTCAAGTATGTTAAGCTAGTATCTGACCTGTTTTCCTGTCGCCTTAAATCATTAATAATTCTTTGTGCTGGATGCCAGGCAATTTCGAATGGATCAGTTAAACCTTCAAGTTCTAAATTAAGAACTCTTATTTCTGAATTAATACTTTCTAATTCCTTATTGATTCTATTCGTATTTAATTGAATTATGATAACACTTACCAAACTAATGAAACTGATTATGAATAGTGTCAAAATGATGAATTTGCTTTTTCCCTTAATATTGCTCATAATATCACCTTCCTAAATCTATCATAATCCAACTTCTTAATTTCATTCTGCTGTTTTATATTTTTTTCGTTGCGTTATATCTGTCATAATGTAATACGAACCAGCTCCAAGGAAAAAGATTCCGACTCCGGTGTAAAACATTTCTGATCTTTCTAAATCTATTAATTCTCTTTTATTCTCGTTATATGATTGTGTAAATTGATTTATATCTGTTGAATCACCATGTAATGCCTCATAAGTACTAATTCTACCCTCTATATCTTCTATATCATCTTGGAGACCAACATAATTGAATATCGAAAAGATAATCGCTGCAACAGATATAATTATTGCCAAAGCGTTATGGAACTTAGTTTTGTTTTCTTCTTTTTTCGTTGACATAATATCACCATCCAAAAACCATTATAACAAAAAAACTAAGCAATTGCTTAGTCTTTTTTAATGTAATGAATAAACATATCAACTAAATCATCTAAACATCGTTCTGCATAGAGATCCGTTTCATTATGTAAGTAACCAACTCTGCTCACTAATTTTTGCGTTGTCGATGACATCACTTGAGAAACGAAACTATAGATATATTTCATATCAATATCATCTCGTATTTCTCCATTGTCTTTCCCCTCTTTAATTAAAGTAAGGAAATGATCTTTAATGTCTGATATCTTCGACTCAAAATTCTCTGATTTACGATCATTTACAACATGTTCCATATAACCATCAAAATCTTCAGTGAAAATCAAGAATTTCGGATAGTCTTGTAGTAATGTTTTAAATAGTCCTAAATATATACGAATTTTATCTAAGGCTGAAATGTCTGATTCTAATTGTTGTGCCATCTGAGCACTAAATACTTCATACATTTCCTTCCAGTATAAAAACGCCACTAGTTTTGCTAGTTCGTTTTTGTCAGTAAAATAGCGGTAAACACTTGCTTCTCCAACACCGGCTCTTTTGGCGATGTTTTTGATTTTGGAATTCATGATTCCCTGCTCCACAAATTCTTCTCTAGCTGCTGTCACAACCCGTTTGATACGCTCATTCTCAAGAAGTTTCATGACATCATCATATTTGTCTTGATTTGGCATATTAATCACCTACCTAATTTCATTATAAAACTTATATTTAAAAAAGAAAGTAATACGTGTTACTTTCTAATTAATTTGTATCCACCATGGATTGGTTTTATATCGTTTATGGTAATAACAACGTTACTTTGAAACATTGTTATTAGCTTTACTGTTTCTTTAACTTTTTTACGTGGAACATGGATATAAAGAATCTCTCTTTTATCGAGCATTCCAGATGCTTCAACAGCTGTTACAGCGAACCCTTTTTCACGCAACAGTTTACTCAACTGTTTTCCGTCTTCTTTTCGAACAATCGCTTCAACATTCGTTGTCCCGATTGCGAGTCTGTTTTCTAATTTACTTCCGGTGTAATTCCCAATGGAGAATCCAAGTGCGTACACAATGATTTTAATTGGGTCTTCGGTAATGTTTGTTAAGACTGTTGACACTAAAATAACCCATAAGATAACTTCGAAGAACCCTATTATTGCGCCCTTCAATCGTTCATCCTTTGTGATTAAGACGATTCTTAGGGTCGCCATACTCACTTCAATTGTTTTTAAAACTAAGATCAATACATATAGTAATATATTTGGCATTATTCTAGCCTCCCATCTATCATTTTCAAGTGATAATATACGCCTGTTTTTAATAGATGTCAACTATAATAAAAATATTTATTTTTTAAAATGTTTTCAATCAAAAAAGACCTAATTAATTAGGTCTTTATTTTATATGATTTTACTATAATCCTTTATCGAAAAACTCATCAAATATAAAGGCAATTGCTAGTAGGGAAACTCCTAGTAATACTAGACTTAAACTTGCCCAGAATCCATTTACTAAAAAATTCGCTACAATTGTCGCAATCCCTAATATAATCAAGTAAAGCTGCAAGATATGATCCAAATGCTCTTGGATTAAATACCCTAAAAAGAATTGAATGATAATTGTGATTGCGTAAACAATAACCAAAACCCAGAATCCAAGGCCAATGATATGGAATAATAGAAATACTCCACTAACAATGTAAGATCCAACATAAGTTATCTTAAATATTTTATCCATTACATTATCCATTGTTTACCTCCTTGTAGTAAAGCGCAGTTGCTTTGATAGTACCAGTTATCGGAATCGCTAAGATAACTCCTGTAATCCCAAATAATGCACCAAAGAAGATGAAACTAGATAATACCAATAATGGATGTAAGTTTACTTCTTTACCCATAATTAATGGTTGTATAACATTTCCTTGTAAGAACTGTAGTACTAGATTGATTGAAATCAATCCAATAAACGCATACTGTCCAAATAAAACACTACCGGTGATTGTAAAGCTATATAATACCGGTAATAGAATACCGACAAATCCACCAATATAAGGAATGATATCTAAGAACCCTAATGTAAATCCAAAGAATATCGCTTTATCTAAACTAAATCCAAAGATTAATAATACAATAGTAAACAATAATCCTACGATAAACATACTTAAGAATTTACCATTAAAGTATTTTTCAACTACATCGTTGGCTCTTATTGCTAATTCTCTAGCATGTTCTTTCTTAGTTCTTGGTAATACATTTAGTAATCCTGTAAAGATTGCATCTCGATCATTTAAGATAAAGACTAAGAATACAGGAACTAATACAATCGTAATTACAACACTAACGACACCTTTAAAGATATCTTGAATAACTACTATATCAGCGTCTTTTCCCAATGTTTCAAGGGATGCTAATATTTTATCTAATACACCTTGCAAGAAGGCGTTTTCTTCAATATATGATCTAATACTAACAACGATTGATTCCCAATCTGTGTCCATAAACTCTCTTGCTTGTGTATAGATGATGTCTCCTATTGTATAAAACAATAATGTAAGACCTAATATAAACACAGCAATAACAATGGTTACATTGATCCATTGCTTTGTGATTTTTGCTTTTGTCTTTAATAATTTCATTAGCGGTGCTAATAAATAACTAATAAACAAGGCAATCCCAAATGGTAACAAAATCGCGTTAATAGCTTAAAATAGTAATGAGATCTGTTTCCCAAATAAATCATTTAAATAATACAAACTGATTAGTGTTAATGCTACTATTCCTAAGTTCTGTAGCCATATTACTCTTTTCGATTTCATAATGCTCCCCCTATAAATGTAAGTATATCGTTAAAGACTTCTTCTTTATTTAATTCTTGAAGGGAATCATGTCTTCCTTCATGATATATTATTAATTTTGATCTGAATCCCGCTTCTAAATATCTCTCGTGAAGCTCCATAGTCGCTTCACCAAAGTCTGTCGCCGGATCGTGACTTCCCGATAATAACATAATTGGAACATCAATATGTGAATTTAATATGTTATTTAAGTTATTAATCTTCTTAATCGCTTTTAACATATCAACAAAGACACTAGTACTTAGTCTAATAAATAGATATTTGTCTTCTTTGTTAATCTCTGTATATTCTTTATCTCTAGTTAACCACTCAATAAAGTGATCTATCTCTACTTTTTCATTTAGTTTAAGCTGTGTTTGTCTAAACATGTTGTCAAACATGTTTGATGGTTTCTTAGGTTTGAATAGTTTTACTAGATTCCCAATAAATAACCCCAGGCCTAATCCTTTCAGATTACTATATCCTCCACCGTTTAAGATAATACGTGTATATTCATTCTCAAACTCAATTAGATACAATCTAATAATCATACTACCAAGACTATGTCCAAACAGATAGATTGGCATATCCGGAAAGTCTTCCTTAATACGTTCTCTAACAGTGTTTAACCCGTCGACTAATACATTGGCTCCGTTTCTGCCAAAATAAACAGTGCGGAGAGCATTATCTGCATAAGTACGTGTTTTACCTTGTGATACATGATCATGTATATAAACGATATATCCATTCTCATTTAAAAAGGCAGCAAAGTCAGTATATCTTAGACCGTGCTCGTTTATCCCATGTACTAGTTGGACAATTCCTTTTATTTCACGGACATTGTCAAACATGTAAGTATGTAGTTTGTTACCATGTGAATCTATTACCTTGAACTCTTTCATTTAATCACCGACTATATTCATTATATAATGTTTTATTGTACTAACTTCTTTAAACCCAATTGATTTATGAAAGATTTGACTCATCACGTTTTCAACTTCGGTATCACTACCTATTTGGTTTAATCCAAGTTGTTTAAAATACTTTATGCTTTCTTGTATTAGCTTATATGCTATTTGATTACGTCTGAATGGTTCACATACATAGATGCCTTCAATGTATCCAACACCTAAACTGTCACATCCTTCAACATAATCATTACGGATTGACGTATTAACAAACCCAACTGCTTTATCGTCTTTAATACTAATAAATAAGAATATCATTTCTTTGCTTAAGTAGTGATCTTGTATGATTTTATTTAAGTCTTTTTCTTTGATATCAGTCCATAGTTTACGGACTAATGATTTATAATCTTGTTCATACTTCTTTTCTAATTCAATAATCATAGTATCACCTCGAATCTATTATAACATATTGGGTTTGTCTTGAATAAAGTATTTTCTTTCAGAATACTTTATTTTTATTAAATAAAAGAACCACAAATATGATGTGATTCTGAATTATTGTTTTATCTTCTTTCCATCCAGGTTAATACAGTTTTTGGTTGTTATTGTAATTAAGTTTGATAGATTAGAGACCGATGGCTTAGAAGGTCTTTTTACTATTCGTTAAAAGCCAATTCAAATTTATTGTTTTACTACAACTAACTTTATCCCCTTTTCAATCTAATCTGTTGTAAATGAAACTTCAGATAAATGAGAATTGTCTTGGGTAAATCCTGATTCATATATCACAGCAAACACAAGTGTATATGTGGTATTTGATGTTAAGTTACTAAAAACAAGATCATGATCTACTTTAGTTATCAGGTTTCTACTTCCCCAGTTTGTATACTCTCCAATTTTTTCTTCTCCTTCATACAAGAAGACTCCATAAGTTACGACATAATAATCATAACTTAATAATTCAATATCATATATAACAAAAGAATCACCAACACGAACATTGTCAATTAGTCCTGAAACATCTCTTGGTGCAAACGCATAGGTAGCAAATTCTGTGTATGCTATTCTAACGTTATGATTTTCACCATCAATCATAATATCTCCGGTGATAACTGCAATATATTCGGTACTAGGATCTAAAGCTCGAAACTGGATTTCATCCAGTGAATTTAACGTATTTGCCTCGCCACTAAAAGCAGAACCAATTAATTCCCAGTCTCTTGTGTAAACTTGGAAACGTATGTTCCGAAGTTCCCGATTATCATCCGTTATAGATGCTTGGAAACTTACAGTTCCCCTGTGAATATCAGTTACATTTAGACTTCCTTCAATTCCATAATTTATCGAATCAATGCAAAAAGACTCATAACAAACCTCTTCCATTTGTTGATTACAGCCAACTAATAAAAATAACATAGATAGTATTAACATTTTCCTCATATTATCACCCTTCCTTATATCATTATATCACAATGTAAGACCGGTGTTACACTGCAACCTATAACTTTGAAGCTTTCAATCACCGAGTAAGACCCTTCCCTTATAGAAGCCCTTATAACTATTTAGTATTAACGTCCTGGACCAAAGTAGAATCCTTCAGTATTTAACACAGTATAAATAGTAAATAGAATTATTGCAAAAACAATTCCCGATAACGCTCCTCCAATAAATCCACCCTTCATTTGACTTTTATTGTAAAATCCAGAACTGTATCCACCAAGGACTATCCCTATAATTGAAAAGACTGTTACTGAAATTCCTGTTATTACCCAAAACATTCAACCACTCCTCTTTTATACTTAATTATATAGAATTAAAGATTATATTCAATGACGTTTATGTCTAGTTCTTAGATACAGGTAAATCAAAAGAGTATAGAATTTAAATGGTTAGTTTACTTCTCTATCACTTTTAGTAAGGTTTGGTAGGAACGACAACATGACATAGGACATGAAACTCTCTTGTTTATCACTACCTACTAATCACTGAGAAAAATAAAAAGAGACAAATTCGTCTCTTCTTTTTGATTTACTATGATGGATCAATTATCACCAATAGATCAATGATCAAATCATAACTAACTATATAGGCGTAATTAGTCAAAAAATCAATGTAATAATCATAATCCGATTGATACAAGTATATATTTTCAAGTTCCATCATGCTCATTGAATATATTAAGTTATCCATGTGTTCTACTCTGGTACCTTCTGGTATAGTTAAATTTTTTATTGCACCATAGGTATTGAAACTAAAATCTATGCTTGTAGTACCAGCATATAATTCATAGTCAATTTGATTTCCTAATTGTATTTCCTCTAAGTGGTATCCAGATTCAGTTTTTACATATATTCCATTTCGATACGAAAGGTTATAATCATTATCGGTACTTATTATTACACTTGTAAGATTTGGAGCACCTCTAAAATCTCCACTACCTATAGATATTACGCTTTCAGGTATTATAATCACTTCTACAAATTCGTTGTGGACAATATAATCTTCTATTAGAAAATCGTTATTAATTATAATAACTGGAAGACCATTAATTTTATTAGGAATTTCTACTATTTGATCTGTTCCTAAATACTTATCGATTTTTATCCCTGACACTATTTCCTCTGATAATGGATCCTCCATCTCATATTCAGAAAATATAAAAACACCTGAATAATCAATATACTCTACTTTTTCATCGTTACTACATCCTGATAAAACAAATGACATAGTTGCTATCATTAAAAATAAAATTACTTTCTTCATTTGCACCCCTCCATATTTGGTATTTAAAAAGTGATTTTTCAATTACTCATACTTCATTATACCATATAATCATATCTTTTTAGAGTGCTATCAAATAGTATCCACGGTGAGCAAAAAGAACTTTTAAGGATCAATCTTGCCTAGATTTCATGTAAGTATTTTCGGAAGAAATCGACCACGATTAACGTCTTAGAAGGTTTCATGAACAATATTTATCATGATATTTGGATTTTCAATTCAAAATTGCAACAAAAAAGAGACAAAAGGTCTCTTTTTATTATACAGCACGTAGTTGTACGGTTCTATGTATCATTTATAGTTATCAATATGTTATATCCAGGTTTTTGTTCCGTTTATAATAAAACAGTTTCTGAAGCAAAATCAATTTTCACTTTTGAAGTATTAATACCTTTAATCAAAAGCCACAGAAGAATTATCGCTTCTCCTAAACTGTGAGGTATCAAAAGGATTATGTTGATTGTAGGATAACCAGGAAATAGGAAGTAGACAAAAACATTGATCAACAAACCAAAACCTCCAACTATCAATAAAATTCCCAGAGCCTTCGGTAGAAAATCTGACTTGTAAACTAAAAGCCCGAGAGGTACAAGCCATAAGGCAAAGAATATATTGGCTATTTCATAGCCATGTAAGTATAAATCATAAGATAGCATTGCCTTAGCCTGTAACTGGACCTCACTAAAGACATTTAAGTACTCTGCATTGCTTAACAAATATAAGGATGTAAACTCATTTAAAAGGTTGATCATGTTTATAGATGTACCTAATACAACGAAAATTACCATGATCATAGCCAGGTTTTTATTAACCGTACTAAGTAACTTGTATAAAGCTAAAGGTAACAACACGAAGCTAATCATCATGATTAAATCGCTTGCAAATCCGATACGGAATAAAAATTCATTTTCCATAATATTATTTGCGGTACCTACCATGTCATCAACTACAAATATTTTTCCACGAATAATCTGGGCTATGGGACCAAAGATAAACATCAGCAGCCATAAGAATCCTGCTAATCTTGCTGTTTTTTTGTTAGGAATCATTTTTTTCTCCTTTTTGCTTCATACTAATTAATACATTTCCTTTTTTATGTCCGCCTTCAACATATTTTTGTGCTTTGATATTATCTTCCAAAGAAAACTCTTTGTCCATTAATGGTTTGATATTCTCAGTAATTAACAACTCTTCAAGAAATTCTAAATCTTGATGTTTTTGATGTGGTTTTCTAAGTCCTGTTGCAGCAAATAGATCTTTCTTACCTTTTTGTTTTTTCTTGAATACCGCTTTTAACATCGTTGATAAGACAGGTACTGTTCTTAGATATCTTCCTTCTTTAGAAAGGATATTTTTACAATCACCAAAGCTTGACTTTCCAACTGCGTCAAAGATGATATCATATTCTTTATCCAACTTCGTGTAGTCTACCATCGTATAATCGATAACATCGTCACAACCTAATGTTTTTACTAACTCTATATTAGTAGTACTGCAAACTCCAGTAACATTAGCTTGGAAATGTTTAGCTAGTAATACACCAAATGATCCAACAGATCCAGAAGCACCAATAACTAGTACCTCTTGTCCTTGTTTAATCTCACCCTTGTCTCTTAAGAATGGTAACGCTGTGATACCACCATCTAGTAATGTAATAATATGTTTTGATTCTATTTTATCAGGAATCTTTCTTATAACAGTAGTGTCTTTCACACAGCTATATTCCGCATATGATCCTAGTTTCATTCCATTTGATCCATATACTCTATCACCTACGTTGAAATCTTCAACATTAGATCCTAACTCCTCAATAACACCAGCATACATTTCTCCATGAACACTAACGCGTGGTTTAAATAAACCTGAGAACAGTCTAGCAATCCATGGCTTTCCTGTTCTAAATGCACAATCTGATGGTGACACAAGTGCGTATTCTATTTTTACTAAAATTTCATTTTCTTTAGGGGTTGGTTTTGCGATATCTTTCATTACAATAATATCTGGTGTCCCATATTTTGGACATATACTAGCTTTCATGATTTTTCTCCTTATTTACTCCATCCTTTGCCTCGACAAAGAAGAGTTGATCGATTGGGGTATTAAAAACGATTGATAATCTAAAACACAGCTCTAATGTAGGTGAGTAATGCCCTTTTTCAATTGCTACGATTGTTTGACGTGCAACTCCTACTGCTTGTGCTAATTCCTTTTGCGTCATCTCATCATTTAAAAACCGATGTTTTCTTACATGATTTTCAATTCTGAGTTTTTTCATTGTTAGACACCTCTTCTGTAGTATCGAATCATTAGTGATTCCGATACAACATCAGTGATTACTCCAGTAATTATTAGAATAATAAAGAACAAATGGTTGCTTACATCGAATAATTGCGAAAATAGAGCAACAACAAATCCTAATGAGAAGATATACATAGATATAGCCATTGATTTCATTTGAATCATTCTATCTCTCTCATCTACTACATCAGCAATTTCATCTTCTAGTTCTTTTCCTTGTGCAGCTTGGATTACTGATTCAATAATATGGAAAATAATCATTATAACAATACGTGCGATAATAGATATAGGGATGAAAATCAATATAACGATTGCCCAGAATCGAAAGATATTCGAATCATCTAAACTTCCGTTTAAATATCTCTGATACATTACTACCGCGTATACTGCAGTAATTATGATACTGCTTATTATATTTGTTAAACTTTGCTTTTCTTGGTATGACATAATTTTTCCTCCTTGGTTTATTTTTTTTGGCGAAATGTCAGGTTCTACATACATAGTGTATCATTCACCTTACTTCGTGTCAAGTTTGTTTTACATTATTTTGTTTTTATTTTTGATACATTATAAATGTATAACTTTTCGTGGTTACGTAAACGCGATGAAATAATAAGTTTCGATCCTGTCTCTTATACACATCT
>SDWO01000123.1 GCA_004195325.1 Candidatus Izemoplasma acidinucleici
AAATAAATCATATAATAATCAACTTGTTCTAAAGAATCTAACTTTAGATTTGAAACAAGGAGAAGTATATGGTTTTATAGGTATGAATGGTGCAGGTAAGACGACAACGATAAATCTAATAATGTCTTTAATACAAAAGGATACAGGTGAAATCAAAGTGTTTGATAAAAAAATCGAATATACTAATCAAACATATAAATCACATATTGGGTTTGTACCTGATGTTCCTAGATTTCCAAAACACATGAATGCCAAAGAGTATTTAAAATACACTTTGGAACTTTTTAAAAAAGATTATAATAAGGAATTAATCCAATCAACATTAGATTTTGTTTCTTTAGGAAACGTTGACAAAAGGATTCATACTTATTCAAGAGGGATGAAGCAACGCTTGGCTATTGCACAAGCTTTGATTCATGATCCAGAGATACTTATTATGGATGAACCAACAAGTGCATTAGATCCATTAGGTAGAAAAGACGTAATGGATATAATACTTAAATTAAAAGGAAGCAAAACAATATTTTACTCAACACACATTCTTGACGATGTCGAGAAAGTATGTGATCGTGTAGGTATATTACATCAAGGAGAACTGGTGCTGGAAGACTCGATTGAAAATCTTCAATCTAAGTTCACATCAAATACGTTTAAAGTAACTTTTGCAAATGAATACACAGATATCAAATCGTTATTTAAAAAGGCAAACTATATCAGTATTGAGCAGTCTATGAATGTTATAACATTTACGCTTAAAGAAGATAAGAGTTCACAAGATTTACTGAAGGAAATAGCAAAACTAGAAGTAGAAGTGAAAGAGATTAAGCAAATGACAAAATCTATTGAAGAAATATTCATTGAGGAAACAAAATGAAAACATTGATGAAATATGATTTTATCTTCTTAAAAAGAACTTCTAAGTTTATAGTGTTTCCCGCAATTGGTATCTTCTTTGCAATACTATCTCCTATTACTGCTAAATACATGCACGAAATTTTAGGTGCATTACTTGGCGCAGAAGGTTTGGATTACATTATACCTGCTGTTACAGTATCTGACAGTTATATTCAATATATAGGTTACCTATTTGAGATATTCTTGTTTGTATCAATATTCGTTGGCGTATCTATATTTATGAAAGAAAAGAATAAAGGGGAGTTACCACTAGTATTAAGCAAGCCTATAAGTAGAACGAGTTACTTATTATCAAAACTATTCACATTCTTGATTCTAATTTTCGGTTCATTAATTGTAAGTGGACTTGTGTTCTCTTATTATACATATTATCTATTTGATACAATTGATATAATGATTGTACTTAATATTACATTATTGTATTTCATTTATACGATATTTATATTGGCGGTATCAATGTTTACATCAATGTTGATGAAATCATATGCTGGAGCAAGTGTTGTAACATTTGTTATGTATATATTATTCAGTATTCTTGGTGCGTTTGATAAAGGTATTTTAGAATATTTACCTGGAAGAGTAACACAAAGAAGTGCCGAAATTATTACAGGGACAACTGAAATGAATACAATGTTACCATTTATTTTAGTAATACTGGTTGTTAGTTTTGTTTTTGTTTTTCTAAGTATACAAAAATTTAAAAAGTATGATATATAAAAAAAGGTGCAAATTCGCACCTTTTTTATTGTAATGTTTGGAAGAATAACTCAGCTGTGTTGGTATTAGAAGCAAGGGGAATCTTATATACATCCGCTAGTCTAAACAAAGCTGATACATCAGGTTCATGTGGTTGAGCAGTTAATGGGTCTCTGAAGAAGATGATAATATCTATATCTCCATTTGCTACTCTTGCACCGATTTCTTGGTCTCCTCCAAGTGGACCTGATCTGAAACAATGGATGATTAATCCTGTTTCTTTCATAAGTATATGTCCAGTGGTTCCAGTTGCGAACAACTGATGTCTTTTCAATACTTCTACATGCTTTTTACAAAATGAAATCATATCGTCTTTCTTTTTATCATGTGCGATTAAAGCCATTTTCATATTATATACCTCATTTTCTTAGTAGTTGATCAATAATCAAAATCTGTACTAATAGTAAGATTACGTCTTTCATTAAAAATTGATTCGACATAAGAATTACTATGTATCTGTTTAAAATTTCAAAATCGCCTGTTCTATCATAAAAGTATTCCATTATCGAAATGTTTTGAAACAACAATACTACGCTGTATCCGATTATTACGAACATAAATCCTTTGGAAATACCAAAGTTTATATTGGAAAGTATTGAAAGAACTATTATAACTGCGGAAACAAGTAGCCCAATAAACCCAAATGTAGATGTATATAAACCTTCCATACTATAATCATTAAAGAAAACTAGAAAAGCTTGGATTACCGCATAAAAAATAAGAACATAGGCTAATATGGTAAGATTGTTGTCGTTTTTCACTTCTCTATATAAGAGTATAGGAAATATTAACGCAAATAAATATGGTAACATTGTAATCATGTTGAATATAAGATCGTGCGAATCATTCATTAAATCAAGTATCGGATAGATCAAACCAAAAACAATAATTGATCCAAACGTACCTAGAACAAGTAAAAAACTTAGTTTAAACTCTTTTGTCATTTGAGTATCACCCCTATGAGTATTATATCATAGTTTATAGAAACGTATTTAGATATCTTTGATATTACTTTAGATTCATTCTTTTCGTATTCTTACTGTCTTATTATAAAATAAAACCTAGCAGATTTTGCTAGGTTTTTTGTTGAAACATTTCAATTAATCGATCAATTTTACTATAGTTCAAATATCTGCTTTCTCTGAGAAGTTCTTTTCCTTCACTAAAAATCAGAACTGTAGGTACACTAAATATCAAATGTTTCCCTCTAAACTCATCTATATCATCAATGTAAACATTATAGATATCAATGTTGTTTAAGTTTTTAACATTACGTTCTAAAGTATTCAATACAGTTTTACAAGCTGTACAGGTATGTGATTTAGCAATAATCATTACTAAGTCTTTTTGAATTACTTCTTCAATATCATCTAAATTAGTTAGTACTTGCATTCGCATCTACCTCCATGATATTAAGTGCATTCACTGGGCATGCATACAAACAACCCCAAGCATTATCACAAAATATATTTGTATTATATGCTTTTTTTGTATCCTTGTCCATTTTCAATGTTCCAGTAGGACAGATTCTAGCACAAATACTACAACCAATACATTTGTCTTCATTTACGTTTACTGTGTAAGCCATATGTTACACCTCCAAACCGATAGTTAGTATACAAACAATATACCAGATTGTCAATGGTTTAATTTAGAAAAGCGCTTCCTTATTTATATTTATTGTATATTCCTTGTAAGGCATATAACAAAGTAGTAATATACGTTTGAGGAGTGATACTATGAAAAGTATTCAGTTTCTAAAAACAATTAGTAATGAAACAAAACTAAGACTAGTTAGTTTGTTATTAGAGAACGAATTGTGTGTATGTGAGTTAGAAGAAATATTACTTCTAAAACAAGTAAACATATCAAAGAATCTTAACAGTTTAAAAGAAGCAAGTATCGTTGGATCTAGAAAAGAGAAACAACGTGCCTTCTATTTTTTAAGTGAGGAATTTATGAAAAACAACTTTTTAGTGGAACACATAAGAGAATTAAAACTAAAAGAAGAGACATTAAGAAAAGATTATGAGCAGTTCTTAAAACATGAAGCTGTGAAAGATCAAAGTGTCTATGTTTGTAACATATTTAGGAAAGAGGCAAACTAATGATTAAGAAATCAATGAGAGTAGATGGAATGACTTGTGCAATGTGTGCAAAGACAATTACAAATACTTTTGAAAATTATGAAGGTATTGAGGCAAAGGTTAATGTAGGCGCAGGTAAGGTTTTATTCAATTATGATGAGACTAATTACTCTCTTGTGGATATAGCTAATATTATTAAAGAGATTGGATATGATCCGATTTTAGAAGAAACATTAGAAGATAATAAAAAACTAAGAATCAAATTAAGAAGAGAAATATATATATCTGTCTTCTTTAGTATTCCATTATTATGGGCTATGTTTGGACATTTAGAATTTACATCATGGCTTTATGTTCCAAGTATATTTATGGATGGAAGATTCCAATTAGTAGTTGCTGGTGTTGTCCAGTTCTACATTGGTAGAAGATTCTATAAAGGTGCATATCACGGTATAAGAAAGAAAAGCCTAGGTATGGACATCCTTGTTGTTCTTGGAACAACAAGTGCATATGTTTATAGTATGTATCTACTAGCAGAGACACTATGGGTAGAAGGTGTGATGCACCATGAGTACTTCTTTGAAATAAGTGCATTAATAATTACCATGGTTTTAATTGGTAATTACATAGAACATCTAGCTAAGGAAAGAACAACAGATGCCTTAATAGAATTAATGAATTTGGGTGCCAAAGAAGCTAGAGTGATCAAAGATGGTGTTGAACAGATGATTGATATCGATGAGGTATTTTTAGGAGATCACATCATTGTTCTAGCAAATGAAAAAATACCTGTAGATGGTAAAATAGTTGAAGGAAAATCATTTATTAATGAATCAATGATAACCGGAGAAAGTGTTCCTGTTGAAAAAACAGTTGATGCGAATGTAATTGGAGCGACTATTAACCTTCGCGAAAGAATTGTAATAGAAGCTACTAAAATAGGTAGTGATACGTTATTATCACAAATAGTATCATATGTAGAAGAAGCAAGTGCCGAGAAACCACCTATTCAAAGAACAGCAGATAAGATAGCATCTTGGTTTGTACCAGCAGTTGTGAGTATTGCATTGATTAATTTCGTAATTCATTTTGCGATACTAAGTGATACATTCACATATTCATTCACAACAACAATCGCTATTCTAGTAATCAGTTGTCCTTGTGCTTTGGGACTAGCTACACCAACAAGTATATTAGTTGGGAACGGTAAAGCAGCTCAAAACCATATATTATATAAAGGTGGAGAATTCTTTGAATTAGCAAATAAAATAGAAGCAATCGCCTTTGATAAAACAGGTACTTTAACTGCCGGTAAACCTTCAGTTACAGATTATATTGGTGATTCAAGTATAATAAATTATTTATATTCTATTGAAAAAGAATCAACACATCCAATTAGTGTTGCGGTACAAGAGTATTGTAAAGACAAAGACGCAGAGTACTTGAAAGTATCTGACTTTGAAACATTAGAAGGAAAAGGAATTAAGGCTACTATAGACAATAAAGAAGTATATGTTGGTTCAGTAAAAATAGTAAATGAATTGAATATTGATTTATCAAAGTTTGAAGCAGATTATAATCGATTATTGAAAGAAGCAAAAACAGTAAACTTTGTAATAGTAGACAACAAAATAACTTCACTGTACGCAGTGAGAGATGAAATAAAGGATACAACTCCAATTGTAATCAGAGAAATGAAACGAAGAGGATTAGAACCATACATGATTACCGGAGATAACAAAATTGTAGCAAATGCAATTGCCAAAGAACTTGGGATAGAACATGTTTATGCTGAAGTACTACCTCAGGAAAAAGCTAGTATAGTTGAAGAGATTAAGAAAACAGGAAAAATAGTAGCTTTTGTTGGTGATGGAATAAATGACGCACCTGCATTAAAATTAGCTGATGTTGGATTTGCAATGGGACATGGAACTGATATAGCAATAGATAGTAGTGACGTTACATTGATGAGTTATGATTTAGGATTGGTTATTAAAGCGATCGATATGTCTAAAGCAACATTAAAAAATATCTATCAAAACTTTGCCTGGGCTTTTAGTTATAACTTAATAGCTATACCAATGGCAGCAACTGGAAATCTATCTATGGCAGTAGCCGCAACAGCGATGGCATTCAGTAGTATAATGGTAGTTCTAAACGCATTGCGTTTAAAAACATATAAATTACCTGATTTTAAATCAGAAGAAATGAAAGAAGGAGGACAAATGATGAAAGTTAAAGTTTCTAACATGACTTGTGGACATTGCAAAATGACTATCGAGAATGAATTAAAAGCAAATGGTTTTGATAATGTCAAAATTGATTTAGAGAATAAAATCGTTGAAGTTGAGCTAAACGGAAAAGCTGAAAGCGATGTAGTAAGTATCATTGAGTCTAAAGGTTACGACGTAGAATTATAAAGAAAAAGCGCTAATAAGCGCTTTTTTTATTACAATCATATTATTCGTAAAGTCTTTAAATTAGGAGTATAATATTGTTGAGGTGATTTTATGCTTGAGTTAAAAAATGTAACAAAAGATTATAAAACAGGAGATACAATGTTTCATGCAGTAAATGATGTAAGTTTAACATTTAATAAAGGAGAGTTTGTTGCGATACTGGGACCGAGTGGTTGTGGGAAAACAACAACTTTAAATATAATAGGCGGATTAGATCGTTACACTGTAGGTGATTTATTAATCAATCACACATCGACTAAGGAATTCAAAGAGAAAGACTGGGATGCATATCGTAATAACAGTGTTGGATTTGTTTTCCAAAGTTATAACCTAATCAACCATTTATCAGTATTAGATAATGTTGAATTAGGTCTAACACTCTCAGGTGTTGGACTCGCTGAGAGAAAGAGAAAAGCTATTGAAGTACTTACAAGAGTAGGACTTGAATCACAATTATACAAACGTCCAAACAAATTATCAGGTGGTGAGAAACAAAGAGTTGCCATTGCTAGAGCCTTAGTAAATGATCCTGATGTCATCCTTGCTGATGAACCAACAGGGGCACTTGATAGCAAAACAGCACACGAGATTTTATCTTTAATCAAAGAAATTGGTAAAGACAAGCTTGTAATAATGGTTACGCATGCAAGAGTATATGCTGAGGAATATTCAACTAGAATTGTTGAATTACTTGATGGGGAAGTACAAAGTGATACAACGTTTGAAGAAAATACGGTTAATGCTGAAAGAGAATATAAACCAAGAAAAACAGCAATGAGTTTCTTAACAGCCCTTAAACTTTCATTTAATAACTTGAGAACAAAGAAATTAAGAACAATCATTACCGCACTAGCTTCAAGTGTGGGTATTATTGGAGTTGGTTTGGTTTTAGCTATCAGTAACGGATTTAGTAAAGAGATAGATTCAATTGAACGAAATCAATTAGTTGGGTTACCTATTCTTATTGGTAGAGAAGAGATGCAAATAGGTTTTGATCAAGCAGGAGGGACAACGTTTGTTCCTAGTGATTATGAAGATGATGAAATTGTTGTTTATGATCCAGCTGATTTAGTGCATAGAAATTTATTTACACCAGAGTTCATAGCTCACTTGGAGTTATTAGATGATAACGTATATTCCAGTATTCATTATGAATATGGCTATGTACCTGTTATTTTATCAGACATTAGTGGTGATGCCGAAGTTGTTGATTTACAAACAGTTGGATTTAGTAGTTTCATAGTCCCAGATGATCAAATCAGTGATTTTTACTCATTACAAGCAGGAGCTTATCCAACAAATAAATATGAAGTAGTATTAATCGTTGATGAGTGGAATGTTATTGAGACGGATGTAATGGATGCATTAGGATTTGATACAAGCACCACTATTCATGTAGATGATGTTATTGGAGAATATCTATACCTTGGTATGAATGATGATTTCTACATCGAACAATTTGGATTCTTTATACCAAACTTCAATGCTTTAGATGATGTTGTTGATAATGGTGTAAGAGTAACTATTGTTGGTGTTATCCAAGCAAATGATAATGCTTTAGAGTTTGGTGGATTAGGAATAAAATACCTGTATTCCTTAAAAGATGAATTATTACAAGAAAACTCAAATTCAAGTATTTGTCAGATACAAGAAGGACAAACAAGTAGTGTATTTGACACATCTGAATTAACAGATACTGAAAAAGAAATGCTAATGAGTTTCATTGGTTGTAACACAACTGAGCCATTTCTTATTCAAATATTCACTGATAGTGTTGAAAACAAAACTGCTATCAAAGAACATATTGCCTTATATAATGAAAACCAAGATGTGGAGTCTATGATTTATGAAACGGATTTAGCCGAAGCAATTGGAGATACATTAGGAACTTTGATTACTTCAATTAGTGTTGTATTAAGTGCGTTTGCATCTATTTCATTAATAGTATCTAGTATTATGATTGGTGTTATTATTTACATCAGTGTACTAGAAAGAACCAAAGAGATTGGTATTATCCGTTCACTAGGTGGACGTAGAAAAGATATCTCGCGTGTATTTAACGCAGAAAGTGTCATTATTGGAGCGTTCGCTGGGTTATTAGGAATAACAATAACATTCTTACTTACATTCCCAATAAACGCTGTTGCGTCAAGTTTTGATGAATCATTAAGCACCGTCGCACAAGTAAATGTTATTCATTTAGTGTTACTAGTATTAGCTTCAACAGTACTAACATTTATTGGTGGATTAATCCCTTCTAGAATCGCATCTAAGAAAAATCCAGTAGATGCATTAAGAGTGGATTGATAACTATATATCTGTCTCTTATACACATCT
>SDWO01000056.1 GCA_004195325.1 Candidatus Izemoplasma acidinucleici
AAATTTCAAAAGATATTGCAATGTGTTTGATTTTATTTATAATAATTAAGTGATATAATACGAAAAGGTGATAACAATGAATGATTATTTAGTAAAAGCGTATGCTTTTGATGGAACAGTAAGATTATATACTGCTAAGACAACAGATTTAGTAGAAGAAGCAAGACAAAGACATGATCTTTGGCCAACTTCCGCAGCTGCATTAGGACGTTTATTAACGACTAGTGTAATTATGGGAGCAATGTACAAAGGTGATCAAGAATTAACTATCCGTATTGAAGCAGATGGACCGCTTGCTGGTATGGTTGCCACAACTAATACATTTGGTGAAGTAAGAGGGTATGTTGGTAATCCACATGTGTTTTTACAATACAATAGTGGTAAGTTAAATGTTGGACAAGCAGTTGGAAACGGCGTTATTCACGTGACAAAAGACCTGAAAGTCAGAAATATGTTCACATCAAGTGCGCAAATTCAAACTGGTGAGATAGCTGAAGATTTTGCTTATTACTTCACAGCTTCAGAACAAATACCTAGTGCTGTTGGATTAGGGGTTTTAGTAAATGAAGATAATACAGTGCAAGCAAGTGGAGGATTTATTCTACAAGTTATGCCTGGTTGTAAACCTGAAACATTAGATAAAATCGAAAAAGTCTTAAAAGAGATTCCACCAATGAGTGAACTAATCGCTAATGGTAGTACTCCCGAAGATATAGTTGAACTAATCACAAAAGGAAATTTTCAACTACTAGAAAAATTAGATTTAAATTACAAGTGTAATTGTCATAAAGAAAAATTTGAAAAAGGTTTAATCAGTTTAGGTGTTGATCAACTTCAAGAAATTAAAGAGGAAGACAAAAAAATTGATGTGACTTGCCAATTTTGTAATGAACACTATCATTTTGATGAAAATGAAATTGAATCAATTATCAATCAAATAAAAAAATAGGAGCAATTTGCTTCTTTTTTTTGTGAAAATACTAGAATTAAGAGATGTTTTTGGTTATTAAAGCCTAATTATAAATGTATAAATAGTGAATGCCTTTCCCACGCTCAGAGTGGCCATATACTGACTATATCTTTGTCATTCTCAATGTTTTATCAATGTTTCTATGTATAAAAATTACGTATAGCGAAGTGTCCAAGGCTCTAATATCATTATTTTAAGATCTTATAAAATCATCTTAACTGATAATATAATTTTCGATTTTACCCAATATTCAATAAAAAAACCGTTTCAAATTTGAAACGGTTTTGTTTTTATATAACTTTAAGGTACTTCTTAATTTCCCATTCTGAAACACTAGTTCTATAATCATCCCATTCTTTATTCTTAGCAATAATGAACTTCTCCACTATATGAGTCCCCAATGCTTCTTTCACAACATCGCTTCGTCTTAAGGCTTTTACTGCATCCTTTAAGTTTTCAGGCAAGTTCTCAATTCCCATTGATTCACGTTCATTTCGATCTAGTTCATATAGATTAATATAGACTCTTTCTTTACAATCAAGCTTGTTCTCTATACCATCAAGTCCGCTTGCTAATATTGCAGAAAAGGCTAAGTAAGGATTAGCAGAAGGATCTACAGAACGGATTTCCGTACGTGTTGCTTTACCTTTTTTTGCTGGAATACGTATCATTGCACTTCTATTTGCATCACTCCAAGATACATAACAAGGAGCCTCGTATCCAGGAACTAATCTCTTATATGAGTTAACTGTTGGATTTGTTACTGCTGTAAATGATCTTGCATTCTTCATTATTCCTGCTATCCAGTATCTAGCTAAATCACTAAGTCCTATTTCTCCTTTAGGATCATAGAACGTATTATTACCATCTTTATCTGCCAGGGAGCAATTAACATGCATACCCGAACCATTGATGTCACTTATAGGCTTTGGCATGAACGTAGCATGTAAACCATGTCTTTTAGCCACATTCTTAACAACCAACTTAAATATTTGTAGTTTATCACTTGCTTCCAAAGCACTATTAAATTGGAAATTGATTTCATGTTGTCCTGGAGCTACCTCATGATGAGATGCTTCCATTAAGAAACCAACTCTTTCTAACTCTAAAACTATATCTCTACGACAGTCTTCTGCGCCATCAATTGGTGCTAAATCAAAGTATCCGCCATTATCATTAAACGTTAATGTAGGTTCCCCGTTCTCGTCTAGTTTAAATAAGAAGAACTCAGGTTCTACTCCAATATTGAAGTGAGCAAATCCTAATTTATGCATTCTTTCCAAGTTTCTCTTTAAAACTCCGCGTGGGTCTCCAATAAAGGGTGTTCCGTCCGGTAAATAGATATCACAAATTAACATAGCTACATTACCATATGTAGTTTGCTCCCAAGTTAAGATCATCCAAGTATCTAGATCAGGTCTTAAATACATGTCAGCTTCTTGAATACGAACAAATCCATCAATTGATGAACCATCAAACATAATTTCATTATCCAAAGCTACATCTAAGATTCTAGCAGGAATCTCAACATTTTTAATGACACCGTGAATATCTGTAAAACACAATCTAATATACTTTACATTATTTTCCTTTGCACTTTTAAATACTTCTTCTTTACTTAGTTTAATCATTTTATCCTCCGATTTTCAATAAAAAAAATGGTGTCAAAATGCAATTGCATTAACACCATTGTTTTATTATGTTTTATTTTTTTTGAAAAGGACACCTTTGTCCACATTGATAATTATAAGAAAACCATCCTTAAATGTCAATCTTATTTTCAATGATAAGGTTTGCAAGTTTCAACTTAGGGATTCGTAATTCCATAGCCTTATTTACAATAAACTTATGGGATTCGTCCTCACTAAGCCCTTTTCTAATAAGTATTCTTTTTGCCTTATTTGTTGTTTTTATCAATTCAAGTTCATCTTGAACAATGTTTAATTCATATGTCAAAGTTGATACTTCCTTAATGAACTTCCCACTCATTCTGATTGTATTGGGTAATACTACATCTATTAATCTCTCTTCTATAAAGCTAAAGAAGATCTCATTCCCTAGATTGTAGAATTTACCAATATTCATTGTGTTACTTATATAGATTACTTGAACTTTCTTTTCTAAAGTTATTTGTTCAATTACCTTGGATATATTTGGAATATTGTTTTGGTAAGTAAATATAACTACATTGTAATCAACAAAAGTATTTCTTGATACTTTTGTAATGAAATCTCCATTGATTCCGTTATTATGCAGTATTCGAGTAATAATGTTATCCAAATATCCTCCACTTTTAACTATTGCTGCTCTCATAATATCACCCCTTTGTGATGAGAGTTTATATGTTTAGTAATTTAATGGATATTTATCTGCTAAGTTCTTAACAGTTTTCTTAACATTTGCTAATACTTCTTCATTCTCAGGATTCATTAATGCATCGTAGATACATTTTGCTATTGTTTTCATATCTTCTTTTTGGAATCCTCTAGTTGTAATTGCTGGTGTTCCTAATCTAATACCACTAGTGATAAATGGCTTCTCTGTGTCATTTGGAACAGTATTCTTGTTACAAGTAATATTCACTTTATCAAGAAGTTTTTCTGCATCTTTACCTGTTAATCCAGTTAAAGATTTAACTTCTACAAGAATTAGATGATTATCTGTTCCTCCAGATACTACTCTAAATCCTAAATCCATCAATTGTTGTGCAAATTCTTTTGCATTAACAATAACGTTTTGTTGATATTCTTTAAATTCAGGTTGTTTGTTGATATTCTTTAAATTCAGGTTGTAATGCTTCACCAAATGCCACAGCTTTTGCAGCGATAACATGCATTAACGGCCCGCCTTGTATTCCGGGGAAGATAACACGATTGATTTGTTTATACAGTTCAAAGCTATTTGTTAATATGATTCCACCACGTGGTCCACGAAGTGTTTTATGTGTCGTTGATGTAATGATATCAGCGTACTCGCAAGGGTTTTGATGCAGTCCTGCTGCAACTAATCCTGCGATGTGTGCCATATCTACCATTAGTTTAGATCCTGCTTTATCCGCAATTTCTCTCATGCGTTTGAAATCAATTGCACGTGGGTAAGCGCTAGCTCCAGCGACAATTAATGCTGGTTTAATTTCGATAGCTTGTTTTTCTAATGCATCATAATCAATTGTTTCTGTGTCATCTGCTACTCCATAACTTTCAAATGAGTAATCAATTCCACTAAAGTTTAATGGATGTCCATGTGTTAAATGTCCACCATGATCCAAACTCATACCTAAAACTACATCTCCATGTTTAATGATTGCTCTATAAGCTCCCATGTTAGCTGTGCTTCCACTGTGAGCTTGTACATTAACATATTTAACATTAAATAATTTTTTTAAACGGTTTCTTGCTAAATCTTCAGCCATATCGACAAATTCACAACCACCATAGTAACGTCTACCCGGGTATCCTTCTGCGTATTTGTTTGTTAAAACGCTCCCTTGAGCCTCTAGTACAGCCTTACTAACAAAGTTTTCACTCGCTATTAATTCAATATGTGATTCCTGTCTACCTTTTTCAAGCATAATTGCCTCATAAAGCTCTGGATCAAATCTTTTAACGTTCTCCATATTATTTCTCCTCATTACTGTAGATATATACTCCAGGATTATCGCTGAAGTTCACATCGATTCTTTCATCAATGTTTGTTGGTACATTTTTACCAACATAATCCGCACGAATCGGTAATTCTCGATGTCCTCTATCTATCAACACAGCCAATTGAATCTTGTTTGGCCTTCCTAAGTCGATAATAGCGTCCATGCTTGCTCTAACTGTTCTACCAGTAAATAGTACGTCATCTATGACAATAACACAAACTTTTTGATGTTCTCCTGAATTAATTTAGCCATAGGTACACCATTCTTTAAAACACCTAAGAATACTAAATCGCTCAACTCACCGCTTTTTTCAATTATTTCATGAGAAATCCTTCTAATTGTTCTAACCATTTTCTCTTGATCAAATAGTTCTCTCATAATTCCACCTCGTCTGCTGATTATATAGATATTGTATTATTTTTATATGTGAATGTAAATACTTATTTTATTTGATATAGTACTTTATGTTGTCATAGTAAACCGCTAAAAATAGCGCAAAAAAAAGAGCAGCAAGCTACTCTTTTAGTTATCTTATATTCTTAGAATCCAACTATTGCTTTTACAACGAAGTATGTAATAAAGATCACTGATAGTACATACATCTCAATACTAACTTCCTTATGTCTCTTTGTAGCTAACATAGTAACTGGGTAAAGAACAAACCCAACTGCAATACCTTCAGCAATTGAATATGTTAATGGCATTATTATTATAACCAAGAACGCAGATACAGCAACAACTGTGTCATCCCATTCAATATCTTTCAATTGAGAAGCCATTAATATACCAACCATGATTAGTGCAGGAGCGGTAACTTGCGCAGTTACAACACTTAGTAAAGGACTAAAGAACATGAAGATTAGAAAGAATAAAGCAGTAAATACAGATGTAAGCCCTGTTCTTCCTCCAACTTCCACACCAGCTAATGATTCAATATATGATGTAGTTGAAGAAGTACCAACAACAGCTCCGATCATTGTAGCGGTAGAATCCGCCATCAAAGCTTTACCATTATCTTTTAATTCACCTTCATCTGTTAAAAGACCTGCACGATTACCAACTGTAACAAGTGTTCCTGCAGTGTCAAAGAAATCTATGAATAACAACGCAAAGATTACTACAAAGAACTGGAAGTCCCAATTACCTTCTGTAAATCCTTTTGTAAATTCGAAGAAATATGGAGCGGGAGGAGTTTCAACGATACCCGTCGGAGTACCTACTAAACCTAATACCATACCAACAATTGATGTTAAAACAATTCCGTATAAAATTGCACCTTTGAATTTCATTACATATAAAATAATTGTAACCACTAATCCAAATACTGATAATAATACGAATTTGTCAGATAAATCTCCAAGTTGTACTAAGACAAAGTCATTATTAACAATAATTCCAGCATTTTGAAGACCAATAAAGGCGATAAAGAACCCAATACCTGCCCCTACAGCAAGTTTAAGATTCTTTGGAATCGAGTTAATAATTCGTTTTCTAAGGCCTGATATAGATAATATTAAGAACAATAACCCAGAAATAAAGATTCCAGCAAATCCTTGCCATGCTGAATAACCCAATGTTACAACTACAGTCCAAGTAAAGAAAGCGTTCATTCCCATTCCCGGTGCTAAAGCGACCGGATAATTAGCATAAAGACCCATAATCAACGTACCAGACATTGCAGCTATTGCAGTTGCTGTAAAGATTGGACCCCATTCTAAACCTGTAAGACTAATCATCCCTCCTGATCCATCATCTACCATAGCAGTTAATGTATTAGGATTAACGAATAAAATATACGCCATTGCTAGGAATGTTGTTAACCCTGCAATAAGCTCCGTTTTTACATTTGATCCTCGTTCTTCCAATTTAAAAAAATTCTTGATAAATTCCATTAAAAAAATCCTCCATTTTCTATTTTTGTATGCAGTTAGAGCATATAAAAAGCAAAAAAGGAGAATAATCTCTTAATTTTACATATTTCACGTACCATAGTCCCGACTTATTACGGTGTCGGGGTAGAGACGATCGGACCTTATTTCCAATCATATATGACACTAACCAAGCACAATCATATCAAAAACGGTTTCGTAATACAATAATATGAGCGGATTTTCATATGTAAACTTTACAATTAAGAATAGCGTTTTCTTTCAATTTTTTTGAATACAAAGTGTATTCCAGCAATTGATGAAGCGAATAGTACAAGAATAATCACTGCACTAGTTAACCAGAATTTAAATGGCAGTAGTTGTATTAAAGCATCTGTTGAAGATAATTGCCAATCATCATTACTAAAGAATAGTTTATGGAACATTGTAAATGCTCCACCAAAGTCTATTATCATATATCCACCTAGGATAACTATAAAGACCATTGGTCCATAATAAAGGTTCTTATAAGTCCTAATTAATTCCTTCTTATCTTTCTTGAATATATAATAAGACAAGGAAACGGCCACAACTAGTGATCCTAGTGCAACTAGTCTCAACATGGTATATAGATTTTTAACATCATCCATATGCCTTAGTTCTTCATCTCCAAATACAGATTCTGTATCTCCATCGAAAGATCCAATATCCAAACTCTTGTATCTATAATTCAAATATCCCATTACTCTATCCGATACATATTCATGATCAAACTCAATAGCTTCATGTTCTTCATATAAACCTTCGCTAAGTAATAGGTATTGTTTTGTTGTTAACAAACTTGCAAAAAGCATTATCAAAAAGATAGGTACTGTAATGCTTATGACGATTTTTGATACTCTCATATTATCACTCCTAAAAAAATAAACCTAACATGCGTTAGGCTTATTATAATCCAACTCTATTGAAAATGATATCAACATTGCGTAAGAAATATTCTATGTTGAATGCATCTTCTATTTCTTCCTTACTTAAATACTTAGTAACAACGTTGTTTTCTAGCAATAAATCTTTATATTGAAGCCCGTTTTCCCATGCATTCATGGCAATCGGTTGTACTGTATCATATGCTTTTTCTCTTGATAATCCAGCATCAATTAGTTTTGTTAAGACTCTTTGAGCAAAGATTACGCCGTTTGTCAGATAAATATTCTTTAACATTCTATCTTCAAAGACCGTTAAATTCTCAAGAACTCGTGTATATCTATTTAACATATAATCAAGAAGCATGATCCCATCAGGTATAATAATTCTCTCTACAGCACTATGGGAAATGTCCCTCTCATGCCATAATGGGATGTTTTCATATGATGCTACCATATACCCTCTTAGTACTCTAGAGCATCCTGCGATGTTCTCAGAACTGATAGGGTTTCTTTTATGTGGCATTGCACTAGATCCTTTTTGTCCTTTTCTAAAAAACTCTTCAACTTCTCTTACTTCAGTTCTTTGTAAATGTCTGATTTCGACAGCTATCTTTTCCATAGAAGAACCTATTAAAGCAAGTTCTGCCATGTAACTAGCGTGTCGGTCTCTTTGTAAAGTTTGTGTTGATATATTAGAACTATTGATTCCTAATTGTTTACACACATAATCTTGAACTTCAGGTGGTGTATTAGCAAAATTACCAACTGCACCGCTTATTTTACCAGTTTCCACATCTTTTCTAACCATTTTGAATCTCTCTAGGTGGCGATTAAATTCATCGTACCATAAAGCCCATTTCAGTCCAAAAGAAGTAATATCTGCGTGAATACCATGTGTTCTACCAATACACGGAGTGTTCTTATACTTTAAAGCTTGTTTTTTTAATACTTCTTGGAATTGTAGTAGATCCTCCCACAAAATATCATTTGCCTGTTTTAATATGTATCCATTAGCTGTATCGACTACGTCTGTACTGGTAAGTCCATAATGAACCCACTTCTTTTCTTGTCCTAGACTTTCACTAACACAACGTGTGAAAGCAACGATGTCATGACGAGTTTCTTGTTCTATCTCTTTTATTCTTTCAACGCTAAATACAGCGTTTTCCCTTATTTTATCTACATCTTCTTTTGGGATTTTTCCTAATAAAGACCAAGCTTCTAAAGTATGAATTTCCATTCTTAAGTATGCGTCAAATTTAGCTTGTTCTGTAAACAAGTCTTGAACAACTTGTCTTCTATATCGTTCAATCATTATTCAACTAATCCCTTAAATGTTTTTACTGTGTTTTGTAATAAAGATGTAATTGTCATAGGTCCAACTCCACCTGGGACAGGCGTAATAAAGCTGGCTTTCTCTTTAATAGCATCAAAATCAACATCTCCAACTAATTTACCATCAACTCGGTTTACACCAACATCAATAATCACTGCGCCTTCTTTTACCATATCTTCGGTAACCGTATTCGCTCTTCCTACTGCAGCAACAATTATATCTGCTTGTAAACATTTTTCTTTAAGGTTTAGTGTTCTACTGTGTGCTATTTGCACTGTGCAGTGTTCTTTCATTAATAGCATAGCTGCGGGTTTACCCACTATATTACTACGTCCAATAATAATAGCGTCTTTCCCCTTTAATTCAATTCCAGTACTCTTTAACATTGTTATAATTCCACTTGGTGTAGCAGGATATATTGCTTCTCTACCCATATGCATATATGCGATGTTTAGTGGATGGAATCCATCAACATCTTTCTTAAAATCAATTGCATCTATTACTTTATTCTCATCAATGTGCTTAGGTAAAGGTAATTGTACTAATACTCCATGTACACCTTCATCTTTATTCAATTTGTCAATAATACTTAATAACTCAGCTTCTTCTAATGACTCATCTTTTAATATTATAGTACTTTTCATACCAGCTTTGATGCATGCACGTTCTTTGGCTTTTACATAACTTTCGCTTGCTGGATCACTCCCTACTAATACTACTGCTAAGTGGGGAACGGCATTGTAAGTAACTTTTAATGCTTCTACTTCAAGTCGTACTTGTTCTCTAATCTCTTTACTTAATTTCTTTCCACTAATTATTTCACCCATTGTTTTTCTCCTTTATCATATATGAATCTACGATTTCTCCATAATAAATAACATGGTAATCATTATTGCTATAGTAACGTTCTTTAATGCTATCCTGAATCATTCCTGGTTCCATTGCTTGTTTGTATATTATTTTACATTCAAAGTGTAATTCACACTCTTTGATAATTGGTGTATCGATTTTTCTACCTGGTAAAGTATGTAATCCACACTCGTTTATCTTATCATAATCTCTACCTGATTTGGTACCACAAAAAGATAATTCTCTTTTTAACCTATTATTCATAGGTACACTAATTGTGTATTCTTGGCCCTTTTCCATCATGTTATAGGTATCTCTACTATATCTGACATAAGCAACAAATACCGGCTTATTCCAAACATAGTTTATTCCTCCCCAAGCGATTGTCATTGTGTTTACTTTATCTTTATACTTAGTTGTAAGGAATGTTCCTATTCTTAACTGATCAAACATCTCTTTAGATAATTCATTATATCTTAAGTCTACATAATCCATAAATACACCTCCATTACAATTATATCAAACATAAAAATATTGTCTATATAATAAAAAAGCAATCAAGTTGAATTGATTGCTTTTTGTTTTATCTAAGCCGTTTCCTACAAATATAATTTGGTGTATTTTTCTTTTAAATACTCAACATAATATTTTGGGTTAAACTCTTCACCTGTTACAGCTAGTAGTAACTCTTTTGGATTTTTTGATCCTCCGTATTGGTGAATCTTTTCCTTTAACCATTCATTTATTGTTGATATGTTATTCTCTTTTACAGCACCCAGCACATCAAACTCTTTTTTCATTGTGTTATAAAATTGTGCAGCATACGCTGTCCCTAATGCATAAGTAGGGAAATATCCAAATAATCCAGCACTCCAGTGAACATCTTGAAGCACACCATCTGCATCATTTCCTGGCTTAATACCTAGATATTCCACCATTTTGCTATTCCAAACTTCAGGTAAATCTTTTACTTCAATTTCTCCAGCTAATAGTTTTCTCTCTATTTCATATCTAACCATGATATGAAGTGGATAAGTTAATTCATCCGCTTCAACTCTGACAAGAGATGCTTCTACTTTATTAGTCGCTCTATGGAAATCATCTAATGTAACGTCTTTTGTTTGTTCAGGGAATACTTCCTTGAATTTATCTAAATGGACACTCCAAAATTCCTCACTACGTCCTATTACGTTCTCATAAAAGCGAGATTGTGATTCATGAACACCCATAGATGTTCCACCGTTTAACAATGTATTATCAAATTTCGGATCTACTTGTTGTTCATATAGAGCATGTCCTAATTCGTGAATTGCAGCAAATACACTACTAAACATCATATCTTCTAAATATCTTGTTGTAAGACGAACGTCTGTAGGATGAGTGTTCCATGTGAAAGGATGAACACTCTCTTTCATCAATCCACCATCTCTATTGAACTTGAATACATCTACTAAATATTCAGCAAATATCTTTTGTTTTTCTTTATCATATGACTTTGAGGCAAAGTCGTCATTAAGCGCTTTTCCACTATTAAGCACTTGTTTTACAAATGGTACCAAATCTCTTTTAAGTACATCAAAGAATCTATCGTACTCGTCCATTGTCATACCTTCTTCAAAATCATCTAACATTACGTTATAAGGATGCTTTTGATCATCATAGTATGAAGCAAACTTCTTACTATACTCTACTATTTGCTCTAAATTGGGTTTAAACATCTCGAAATCGTCTTTTTCTTTAGCTTCTTCCCAAAGGCGTTGTGATAATCCAATTAATTGATTGTATTCAACAAATTCGTTCTCAGGTACTTTGACAATTTTTTCCAATTGCTTTTTGGCTCTTCTTATTTCCTTTTGAAGTTCTACATCTAGATCCTCAATTGTTTCAAACAAGCCATTTACCACTGTTTGGTATTCATCTGAAGTTCCAAGTTTAAATAGTTCTCCACTTATGATACCCATCATTTCTGATCTTCTTTGAAAGGCACCTTTTGGTGCTTCGGTTGCACTATCCCATCCTACTATATTCATTACATATCCATATGCCTTTTGTTTGATAGTAAGTTCTCTAAATTTTTCTACTAAATTCATTGTTATCACTCCTTTTAGTCATTATATCATTTTTCTATCCTTATACATATATATAATCATCTTCTAAATGTCACAATAGAAAAAGATGGATCTCATTGGATTCCATCTTCTCCTTATTTAATATAAACACTGTGAAATGGCTTTGTTGTTATTATCTAATAACTACATCTCCACTTAATGTTTTCTTAGATATTACATTTATTTCCTTATCATGGTTTGTGTTTGCGATTTCAATATCTCCACTTATAGATTTAAGAGATACTGATTCAGGATATACTTCTTGTCCATCGAAATCTCCACTTACAGTACGTAAATCTAAATGTTCGCATTTTACGTCTTTGCAATCAACATCTCCACTTACTGTGTTGATTTTGAATTCTTTCTTAATAGCAGCTTGTTCTAAGTCTAAGTCTCCACTTACAAGTGATAACTCAAGGTTATCACAAGCTAATCCTTTTATTTCAAAGTCTCCACTTACTGCTGTTAAGCGAATTCCCTCTGTTGCAGTTAAGTTCGAAGCTTCAAAATCTCCACTAGTTGTTTTAGCTGAAATACTCGTTGCATTAACGTTGTCTAGTTCTCCATCTCCGCTAACACTATTGTAGTTAAATTCTTCAACTACTAGACCCATAGGAACTCTAATTCCGAAGTCTGGTGTTGTTTGGCTTCCAAAGATATTTAGCTTGATACCTTTAGATCCTTGTCTTTTTAGTAAAAACTCATCATCATCAAGAGATATTTCGTATTCGTCAGGTCTCTTAAGTTTAGCAGCGTACACTTCAATGTTTTCTCCTTCATATGGTAAAAACATAAAGTCTTCACTTATAAGAGATACTGTGAATTTTTTTAAGTCTTTAGTAACTGGGAACGTCTTGAATAGCTCGTATCCTTCAAGTTCACCTGAACCAACAACTGATTCAACTTCCTCGTTAAATTTTGATTCAAAGTTATCTGTATATATTTGTTTAGCTACTGAATCAGGTGTTCCAAATTTGTTAACCAAATCTTCATCTGATACCCCATCCTCTTTAGCTTCTTCTAACATTTCTAAATGATCATTAATAATTTCTTGTATTTCCTTATCACTTATTTTTAATTTCTTCAATTCTTTTTCCAAATCTTTTAAATAATTCTTCATTCTTTTTTCCTCCTTTATTTAATATAACGTATACTCCACCAATAAATTGGTCCCAAGAGTCACGTAAGTCTAAGAAGTAATTAAAGCCCTTTTTTGTCATTTTATAATATTTCCTAGGCGCTCCTACATTAGATTCTTTTAAGTATGTTGTAAAATACTCTTCTTTTGTTAGCCTTCTTAAAATTGGGTAAATTGTATTTTCGTTTACATCTAGATGTTTAGAAATGTTATTGATGATGCTATAACCATACAGATCTTCTTGAACTAATTCAGAAAGAACACAGAGTTCTACTATTCCTCGTTTAAATTGCGCATTCATGTTAGTACCTCCTGAACCAATCATAACACAGTACTGTG
>SDWO01000023.1 GCA_004195325.1 Candidatus Izemoplasma acidinucleici
AGATGTGTATAAGAGACAGATTTGGTTCTAATTCCTGAGGAACATCTTCCTTATAAACGTGATTAGCAAGTATGTCTTTTAATTGAGTATCAAAATCATTAAATTTGTCATTAAATGATTTAACAATAACGGCTTCAATTCCTGGGTTATTTGTAGTATCCTTATAAATCTGCAAGACCATTTTTTTCAATGATTCCTTATCTAATCCCTTTGAAGATTGAAACGAACTTAGTGGTTGATTCAATTCACGAATGTTAAAATCAATTGCAATTGGAATAATTCTATTATTTTCGAAACTTCCTAATAGTGCTCCCGCTTCAAATAACAACCAGGGTGAATCAATATTCTCTTTTGATAAGAAAATCAACCCATATTTAGATTTACTAAGTTCTTCAAATATTTTCTTATTCCAAGTTATTCCTAAATCAATATTATGGTCAGATTTAAATATCTGAATCCCTTGTATAACATTTCTAATCCAATCATAAAAAAGCGTTGATACAGACTTACTCAGCTTTCCAGACCAACTTATAAATACTTGATTACCTATTTCTTCTTTCATATAATCATCTCCTTCTTTGTAATTTTATCATAAAAAAAGAAGCCAGTAAATGACTTCTATATTGTTCTATAGATGTTGAAGACCGAAAATGCATATTCACCTAACACTGAAGTACGATAAATAAAGCAATCTCATAGATTCTATTTGTGGATTTATTAATATATGTAAACTGATTTTTTGCCTTTCTAGTAAGGTTGATTGATAATATGTTCCCCATAGTCAAAGCGGAATTAAGATGTATATTAATGTTATATTTCCTTTTTCCTTTTTTGGAGACATAATTCACTACTCCATTCTTTAGTATCACAATTTTACTCCCCTTAATACTTTTTAAAATATATTGTGTTGGCATTTAAACTCACATCCTTCATACATAGATTTTCATATAAAATAAAACCAGTAAATGACTTCTAAATCACCTCATGTGTGTGGAGACCGATTGGGCAGATTTAATCTGACATGTTTTCAATAAAAACAGAATTTGCAAGACCTATAAACAATGTAATGAATCTATTTCCTCAATCTCTTATAATACTCAGGAACTTCTGGAAAATGTTTCTTTAAGTCCTCTTTTGGATTAACATATCGTAATAACCCTGCTTTACAATATTTGCATTTAAAAACTTCTCCAACAGAAATGTCTTCAGCATAATATATCGTTGAATTACAGTAATCACAAATCTGGAATATCTTTCCATCCAGCATATAAATACCAGGCTTCAAATCGTTTGTAAACACTCTCATTTGTCTCTGATATATATTGTCTAGTTCTGCACATTCTCTTGAGGTCATTGTTAAATTATCACCACATTTTGGACAAAACACCTCAATATGATTTCTATCAGGATTAACAGCTCCTGATTTCCTTCCAACCTCTCTAATCAGATTCTTAACTTTTACAATGCTTCCGCATTTGTAATGTATTAGCAATTTATCATAATCATAATAATAGCTCATTTAAATCCTCCTATAACTTAACATGTTTGTTAATAAAAATGTCACTACTAATCCTAGTATATTTAAAATAACCCACCAAACATCACCTAAATCAGTCTGAATTATAGACCAGATGAATGACGTTGGAATTTCAAATAATGATTTGCATATTTGCACAAAACTAAATATCAGAGTTCCTTCTTCTAACAACAACAAAACCAACTTACAAATGTATGGTACTAAATTTATATAAAAGAATATAGGTAATATAACTAGTGCTTTTTTCACCTTAGACTTCAATTATACTTCTTATCTCTTTTATACTAGGTACTCTTACTTCGCTTTCTTTATTCTTCTTATATGTAATAAAGTTTTTTTCTGTTAAAAATTTATAAAGGTTTTTAAAACTGCCAAACTGAGTTGTATTGAGTTTTATAATTTTGTTGTGCTTTCTAAACCCTTGATTAATATCATTTGTAGTATAATACTTATTCTCCTTTAATCTCGATAATGTTAATAGCATTGTCCTTAAAACTATAGGATCGTTATTCTTAGTTAACTGAAAATCTTCTATTAACTTCTTGTTTAAAGCTTTATTCTTGTCTACATAGTAGATTCCCTTTAAATTCATCACTTTGTTAGCAGATGTCAAAAACACTTCCTTTTTTTGGTCATCTTCTGAGCAAATAATCCAAACTTCTTTTTCATATTTTCTCAGTTTGTTCATTATGACAGTAAAATCAGAGTCTGAAGTAATGAAAATATATAAATCAATCACTGGTTGTGGAATAACCAACCTCTCAAAAGCATCTAAAGAAATAATCAAATCTGCTTTATTCTTTTTATTTCCATTCTTCTTTGATACAATCACCTCAAAATTATGATTATTTAACTCATCTATAGCACTTTTTATCGCTGTTTGATTACCCACTGCAACTTTAATACTGTAATTAACTTCACTTTTAAGCTCGATTTTAACTTTCTCATATAACAAGTTATAATCAATGGTTTTGTTTGCATTTTCTAAATCAACATATATTGCAACATTTTTTTTCATCTCACCCTTCCTTCCTTACTTCTAAATAATTTTACCATACAATATAAAGTCAGCAAAATGATTTCTTTTTGCCTGTTGTTGAGATTGCTTGGAATATAAAAGACAACTAGGATTACCTGTTTGTCTTCTTTTTCATCACCATTATATTCTTCGTTGTTCGGATTCAACTGATCAGCATGATTATCTAAATCATCTTGATAAGCATCGTTATTCGGATTGTTCTGATGCATAATCATCTCTTTGTTGTAGTGTATGATACTTGATACTCCGTCTCGTTTAGATATTGTATCACCTCCATACATAAATATAACACCAAAAAAAGTCAGTAAACGACTTCCATCTTGTTCTGTATGTTTGAGACCGATTGGACAACTTTTTTATCAAGTATCAATTGACTTGGAATTGCTTTTCTCTGATTTATTTTTATTTCTTAGACAATATTCTTTTAATAGATTCAATTTCACCAATAATATACCCATCATCAGAAGATATATATAACATAGATTTATTGAACCAATCAACTAATACCTCGTCTTGTAAAATCATTGTATTCAGTTCTAATGCATTCCTTACAAACTCCTCTTCATTTGTTAATATGAATCCATACTTAGGAGTAAGAGGTAAAAATAAGATTCTAACCCCTTTCTTAGCATTAACCACCCCAATACAATGTTCCGAATTAATAACAAAATCTATATTTGTTTCATTGTGAACAGGCATAAACACTAAGTCATGAAACAAATCTAAATGTTCACCATCTAAATCAATCCACTTACTGTGAAAATCCTCAAAAAGATTACTTAGATTATAGCCGATCTTCACAAAACCATCATCCAGTAATTTTTCAAAAATTAATTGAGACATTCTTTTAGTTCTGACCATAAGAAGTGTAAAAGCGAATCTAATTTTTTTAAGTTGTTTTCTAGTAATATGATACTTCCCGGTTAACATCTTTTCTCTGAGAATTCCAAACTCACGTTCCATCTTCACATTTAGGAACTCCTCTATTTCAAGCGAATAGTAATTTTGAACTTTAAGCAAATCATCTATATTTTGCCTTATATGGAATTTCTTGCTTTTTTTATCATAAAATGAAACAATAGTGCTTTTTCTGTTCATACTCCATTGCTTTACAAATGATTTTGGTATTATGACATGACTTTTATACAAATTATTTCTCATTATCCCTACTCCTTCTTCTCACTCAAATACAAAAAAGTATATCTCTTCTTCATTATTACTATTACATTAGTCGTTTCTTAGAAATTTCATTATCTTAAATCTATCTATAAACTCTATATTATAATCATTTGCAAAATTCTTTGCCTGATCTGTTAATTCATTATTAGTAGCAATACATGCTCTATTCACACTGTATTTCTTTCTTGCAAAATATGCCTGATATACAGCTTGTTTTGATACTGACTTCGACCTTCTTTTTGCCTGTACACACATACTATCCTGACCTTTTTCAACAACAAGATCTGCTCCACCATCATGGCTTCTTTTTGTATAACTTACCTTATATCCTTTTCTCTTATATATTCTACCTATAAATTTTTCAAAGTCTAATCCACTTAAATTATCTACTTCTTCAATATCTGTAATTTTATTTACATCTACACTCTTAACTAAAGGTACATTTTTAATTATGCTCTTTCTTACTTTCTGTTTTTTAACTGAATACACTATCACAACAATCACTAATAAAATCGTAAAATATAGCAAGTACTCAAAATAAATAAAACTGTCCCCTTTGAATCCTAACAGCAAAGATAACGGAAATGCGAATATTGAAAAAGTCACACTATAAGCCTGAAAATCATCAAATTTTAGCTTAATTTTAAGAAAGTAATAAATATCTCTAGCTACATCATCCAATCCTTTTTCCACTTCTTTTTTAGACATCATAACACATCCCTTCAAGTACTATTTTATCATATAAAAAGAAGCCAGTAAATGACTTCTATTTCCTTCAATTCATTTAATCCATACTCAACTATGGTTTAGAAGTCCTTTTATTTCACTTTTTATCTAATAATTACTTCTTTCAACTCTCTCGATTCTTTTTATTGCATTGTCAAGTAAAACAAGACTAGAGTTTAAATCAGAGTAATCCACTTCAGTGTTTTGCAAAGATAGTATTAAAGTATATTTCGATATATACTCATAAAATGACGAGCCCAAATAGATTTCTTCATTAAAATCTCTTGTCATAATCAATGTATACTCAAATATATTGTTACTATGTACTCTATTACTACTATTTGAAAACGAGGTATAATCCTTTTCTAATCCCAGAACACCAGCAATTTTTTTCAAAGTAATTCTATTACCAAATGAAATCTTCTTATACGCAAAAAAGTAATCACTTCCTAGAATATCGTTTATTTTATTTTGCTGTGACCTAGACAATGGATTTCTCAAGGAGTAGAACTCTAACACTTCATTCTCTATACTCTTATACTGTTCTTCTATTAAAAGTATTTCTTCTTCTGTTAATTTTGATCGTATATATTTATTTTGCCTAATTGTCTTGTACTTTTTTAGAATCACTTGTTTGGAAAAATCTGAAATACAGTCCTGATTTTCATTTAAAAATGAAAGTATGATGTAGTTTTCCGAGATTCTACGGATAGAATAATGAGCGGAATCGTATTTACTCAAAATAATGCAATCCATTAATTCATTAAAGAAATGGGTAGATGCAGAGAAAATATAATCAAACACATAAACCGGACTAGTCACATCAACTTTAACTTCATCATATTTAGAATGAATTAAATTATATATGTCAATGTACTTAACTCGAACATCTATCATTTCATTATAATATTCATACTTACTTAAATTCAATTTTTCATTCAAACTATCAGTCAAAGTCTTCAAATAGTTTTTCGTGTGTTTTTTCAGCATTTTCTTCATCTCCTTCGATGATATTATATCATAAATCAACTGTCAATTTGTCCGTTACTCTAGGAAAATAAAAATAGTTAAACCATAAATGTTTTAACTATTTCGTTTTTAACTGACATTCCGGGAGGGATTCGAACCCCGTCTTACGGCTTAGAAGGCTATTCATCGGAGTTTTTTGCATGCATTTTATATACCACTCAAGTTATATTTCAGAACTAATCATCCATTTCTCATTATAACTTAAAGTCTCAATTTTCATATTTACTATGTCAAATATAATCACTTTTGGGAAATCATCGTTAATACCCTTTGGTGTCTCAAAGCTATTATGTGGTTTATACCAAATAAGATAATCAGCTCCACACTTCTTTACAGTATTTAGCATTGTCTCATCCAGCCAATGGCAGTGAGCTCTTGCAAATAAATTATTTCCAAGTTTAACATCTTCTTTCTTTGTAGTTTCAAAGTATATTCCAGATGTCTCATCAAATACAAAGAATATTAGTTTATAGCCGGGATGATTACTTCTATAACTATGAACTTTGTTAGCATGTTTCATAACGACTCTATTAAAATTGCCTCTATACCTATTAAAATTATGATCGTCATTTGTCTCTAAATCTGTAACAGCATTAATTGTTATACTTTCCAAATTTTGTAATGAGTCTAGCAAACCAGAACCTTTTATATCTTTCATTATTTCTGCTTCTTTTTTCTTTGTTGTGTGTATCTTTCCATCGACAGTTTGTTGGTCATCAAAACGCATTACTTCCATCATAAGTTTTTGCTTATCATTAAAAAAATCTGGTGGTAAAGATGATTTGCTAGATGAATCTATCCATTCCATCCAAAATTGATTGTCTTTAACTGCCCTGTAAGTTGTATCAACCATTTCATTTAAAGGAATAGCTAAGACTTTGCAATTATTGTCACGAAAATGTGACATAATAATGTTCTCATTGTCATATGTGAGTTTTCTCATATCATATCAAGCTCCTTATATTATAAACATATTCTTTTTGAAATTATATAGGTTTGTGAAAAATAAATTAATCATTATTTTTCTCTTTCATTATTAACGATGGATGTATTTCATATTCTCTGCTATTCTTCTTAATGACCTGGATTTCATCAAACTTAAACTTTGTAGTTAATTCATTAAAAGCTAAGATAAATCCAACTACAATAACTATGTCAATTGTATATTGATCGTTCCCATTATCTCCAAATTGAAACATTAATAATAGAATGATTAAAACTACTCTTCTAATGTTAGCAAAATCAAGATATTCTATTAATGGGAATTTTGATATCTCTTTAACAATATAAAGAATTAAAGTTGGAAAATAAGAGATCACAAGTGCAAGAAATATTACATTTGGTAAAGTATAATCTCCTTCAAACTGAAGATTCCCAATTATTAATAATGAGGAGCTCAGCAATAATCCTATATATAACAAAAAGACGACGACTTTAAATAATATAAACTGTATCTGAGTTGTAATTCTAGAAAGTTTTATATTTAGGAAATCTATAATTATAATTGAGATTACAAAAAAGATTGCTGTAGATATAACAATCCCTGGTTCTTCCATCACATTTGTATAGATAAAAGCAGCTATTAATGATAGCAACCAAAACATAAGATAAAATAATTTGAACCCGCGAACCTTTCTAAGTCTACTTATGAAGTCTTTGATGTACATACATATCACCCTTTCTTATAATAGTATTATAACATGGTTCTTTGCAAAGAATCATGTCAGATATGTCATTATTTAACTTATTTTCATTCCACTTTAAATCCATTTATTTGACTATTATTGTGTTTTTTGCGTTTTATAGAAGAAATCAAATTAACTTTATCCTTCAAAGAATCTATTTAATGTTTAGATTATTCTATGAGACTGGATTAAGACTTAGTGAGTTATTATACCTTAAAGTAAGAGACTTTAATTTCGAAAGAAACACTATTCATGTTAAGAAGACTAAAACCAACGTAGAAAGATATGTATTCTTCTCTCAAGAGACAAAAGACTTATTAGTTCAATATATCCATTCAGGAAAACTAGACTATCACATATTCATTGATTTTAATACTGGAGAAGTCATTAAAGTTGATACAGTACAAACTATATGTAAAAGACTCAAAAACAAGCTAGGCATTGATATAAACATCAATGCTCACAAGTGGAGACATACATTCGCTACTAACTTTGTAAAGAAAAACGGTAATATGGAAGTATTAAGACAAATCATGGGCCATACTAGTTTAAAGACTACACAAAAGTACTTACATATCAATGCTGATGATCTCCATAGAGAATATTTCAGATTATATAATTAAAGCACTCAATTATGAGTGCTTTTTGTTATTCTATGAACATTTGATAATATATCTAATAAAGTCTTTGGGTTGAATACATAATACTCATAATAATTTGTGTTGTATCCCAATAAATGACTTATCAAAAAATCACCAATATTTGTCGGATGATTACCTGAATCACTAATACAGAGCATTCTCTTCATGAAAGCAACTGAAAACAATCTTTTAAACACATCGTTTCCTTTTACTAACACCTCTAATTCCTTCAAACTTTCTATGTTCTTATTCAATAAACCATTTAGTAATTGTGGATTATGAATTCTTAATCCTGTGAAAAACGGCAATAAATTCAAGTATATGTAAGTATTCTCATACTGAGTTTTGCCGACATACTCTCTCAAATGATTAATATATAACATATAACTATCTATTTTTCTAAAGTTAAAGTCAAACTCTTTTATAATTTCAAGAACCATCGTGTCAATGAATTCTCCATTTTTCAAATGATATCCGTACTTATAGCTAATG
>SDWO01000178.1 GCA_004195325.1 Candidatus Izemoplasma acidinucleici
AGATGTGTATAAGAGACAGGCTTTATATGATTTCTTATTTTATTATTGGCTTACTTATTATATAATAGATATATTGTAGAAAGGAGTGATCACATGCTAGTACTAATCGGAGCAAGCGCAAGTGGAAAAACAGAAATAGCAAAACTACTTATCAAGAATTACGATTTTAAGAAAATGGTTACTACAACTACAAGAAGAAAACGTAAAGGCGAAGTTAATAAAGTAGACTATAACTTTATTACTGATAATAAATTTTTGAAAATGAAAGAACAAAAGAAATTCTTAGAAACAACAGTATATAACAACACAAATTATGGAACACCTATTGAAGGTGCAACTGTTGATAAAGTATTGATTGTAGATCCTAATGGAGCAAACTCCATTTTTGATAAAAAAATACCTGAAACTTTATTCTTCTTATTAGAGACAGATGAAGAAACAAGGAAAGATAGAATGTTAAGTAGAGGAGACAATTTAATCCAAATTGTTGATCGTCTTAATAAAGATGATCAAATATTTGATGCAAGCAGACTAAAACACATAGATTATAAACTTAATACTTCAACATTAACTCAAGATGATTTAACATCTGTTATTTATGATTTATATCATAAGCATTTAAGGCAAATAAAAAAGTAAAGTTCAACTTTACTTTTTTTCTTTTTTTAATAACGAGTATACATCATAATCATGCAACTCTCCTCTATAAAAATATGCTTGTCGTAATGTACCTTCATATGTGAATCCGCATTTTTCAGCTAATCCTTTACTAGGAACATTGCTTGTAGCAGTATGTAATGAAAGCCTAATCAAGTTTGGAACCGTATCAAATAAGTGATTTACGAACATGTTAAGTGCTTCACTCATATATCCCTTTCCTCTTTGCTCAACTCTCAATAAACGATATCCGATATTCAATTCATATTCAGATAATCGTGAATACCCTATTGTACCAATAAACTCATCTTCTTTGTTTAGTATCATCATATTACCAGATTTTGCATTCCAAAACTTGGTGTCTTGAAATGAATCGAGTCTATTAAATAAAGAGCTTAACTCAGTGTGATCCGTTTTAGCTCTTTGCGATAAATCATTGTACAATGAAGAGAATTCTTTTACTTCATTCTCTGTTTCAAATAATTTTAATGTGATTCTTTCTCCTTTTATCATAAAAAACCTCTCTAGGCTGTTTTCTTTCTTTTAAATATAACGAAGTATAGCCCTACTAATATGCCCACTGGAATAATCAATGCTATAACTAGCAATACTACAGCTATGATTAATATTATGTAAAATATCGCAACAATTAATTCTATAAGTCTCATAATGTCCTCCTAATAGTCGATTGTATCATCTAATTTAATTATACCATTTTTTATTACTTTACAAAAGATACCTTCTTTTGGCATAACACAATCACCAGTTCTAACACTTATTGCGCAACCACTATGACATTTCTTACCTATCTGCGTTACTTCTAGAATTGTTTCCCCTATTTTCATTTGTGTTCCTATAGGTAATTCATATAAAACGATTCCTTCAGTTGTTATGTTTTCAGCAAATGCACCATTTGCCAACTCTAAATCGTATGCTCTCATCTTTTCGTAACTTTCAACTCCAAGTAAACTTACTTGTCGATGCCAATCACCAGCATGAGCATCACCAACTATACCATGATTCACTTGTAATTTAATTTCTGATACAGGGTCTTTAACGACCCCTTTTTCTTTTGATGTATTTACACTTATTACTTTACCCTTTATATTCACTTTTTCCACCACTCTTCATTAGAAGTTTTGTTTCCTTAATTATGATTCCTTTATCAACCGATTTTAACATGTCGTAAACAGTTAAAGCGGTCACGGTAGCGCATGTTAAAGCCTCCATCTCAACTCCGGTATTAAACGTTGTCTCTACAATAGAAGTTATTTGTAATTCACTGTCTTCATCATTAAACCCATATTCAATATCAATATGTGAAATCGGTAAAGGATGACACAACGGAATGATGTTTGATGTGTTTTTACACGCCATGATTCCAGCCACTTGAGCAATACTTAATATATCACCTTTTTTTACATATCCCTCTTTTAAAGAGTTATATGATTCCTGATTAAATTGCATTGTAGTTTTTGCTTTAGCTACTCTTTTTGTATGAAGTTTCTCAGAAACATCAACCATTTGTGCATTTCCATCTTTATTTAAATGTGTACTCATCTTAACCTCCTATTTTATTCATCGAACGTTTTGATGAATTTGTATAAGACTTATCTAATTTGTGTTGTTTAGGTTTCTCTTTAATTGCTTTCTTAATTACTTCTAAAACATCCTCATCAGTTTTACCTTTTACTAATAATTCTTTATTAGAATGAAGACAAGGTTTAATATATCCATCACTTGTTAACCTTAAACGATTACAATCCTCACAAAACTTACTACTAACAGCGTTGATAAATCCAATCTCCTTTGTCGAGTTGGGCATTGTATAATATTCAACGTTATTTAATTTCCTACTTAGTACTAATGAATTTCTTTTAAGTATTACCTCTTTTGATATGTAGTAATCATTATAGTTAAATCGATCAGATTCAAAAGGCATTAACTCAATAAATCTTACTTCACAATCGTATTGATCACTGAAATTATAAAAATCAAGAACCTCGTGATCGTTTACACCTTTTAGCAATACAGTGTTGATTTTTATTGGTGTCATATTATGTTCGTGGAGTTCCTTTATTAATTCAAGATATGAGAAATCTAGAGTGGAACCAACGATTCCATTTACTGTGCTTTCTCTTAAGGAGTCAATGCTTAGATTTACTCTGCTTACTCCTGAATCTTTGAGTTCTTTTACATGTCCCTTTAATAAGATTCCATTGGTTGTTAGAACAACTTCCTCTATTGCCTTTACACTTCTAATCTTTCTAATTAATTCATATATCCCAGATCTTACAAGTGGTTCTCCGCCTGTAATCCTTACTTTCTTAATTCCTGTTTTTGACGCTTCATTTATGATTTGAATTATGTCTTCATCTCGGATGATTTTGCTCTTCTCAATTGTTTCAATTCCATCAGGCATACAGTAAAGACATCTTAGATTACATCTGTCTGTGACTGAGATTCGTAAATAGTCTATTTCTCTGTTGTATAAGTCTTTCACTATGATACCTCCTATATGATTTTCTTCCCTGGGTGTTCTAATAGATATCCTTCATAAGTGTTGATTTTGTTCCTGAAATCATCAGATTTAATTACTTTTATAAAAGCTTTATATGATTCGAGTTTCATTGTATCCTTGTGAATTAGAAAATCATATGATTCCATCGCTAGTTCAATAAACTCTAGGTTATATCTTTTTGCAACGCTCTCAATTCCTAGTCCAGTATCATACCTGTCACTTAGAACTGCTGCTGCCACTTGTGTATGAGTTGATAATTCGTAATCATACCCTTTTATATTTTCCGCTTTAACACTTGTTTTCAAAAGTAACTGGTCAAGGAGTATTCTTGTACCGCTTCCCTTTTGTCTATTGACAAAAGTCACGTCTCCCTTTAGACTACTAATTCCTCTAATATTACACGGATTTCCCACTTTAACAAACAAACCTTGTCTGCGTTTAATTCCTTCAATTAAGTGATAATCCTTATCAAGATATTCGCTAATTATGTGTTTGTTGTATGTGTTGTTTTTGCTTAGTATATGTATTGGACTAATATGTGATTCCTTATTTTTGATAGCTAATACTCCACCAAAACTTCCTACATGAGAACTAGCAAGTTTAAATCCATCATCATGCATACAGTCGTTTATTACATCTAAGATTATATCATGAGACCCTATCGCTACCAAGGTTTGTGTAGTATTAGGCTCTCGAACTGGTAGCGTAATATCTACCATTTGATTTCTCTCATATCCTTCAATATTTCTATCTACTATTAAGAATCCATCACTCTTTAAGAGACTCATTTGAATTCCGGCTCCCCTTTTTAAGGGTGAAGCTATCGTCTCGTTATTTACATTCCCTAATTGAACTCTAATATACTCTTTATTTTTCAAGCTAGAATACACTCTTCTACTTAGTTTTGCTTTGATCGTTTGTTTCTTAGTATTGCGTTGTTTTGTAAAGAGATTCATTAGATGATCTACTAATAAATGAAATGATATGTATGTAGAAACTGGATATCCAGGTATTCCAATAATTATTTTATTATTGATTTCTCCAATAATACTTGGCTTTCCTGGTTTAATACTAATTCCATGAACATATAAGGTTCCATTATTCTTAATCACTTGGTATGTAAAATCTTTTGATCCAGCGCTAGATCCAGCACCAATAATTATAAAATCATACAACTCAGTACTTTTTGTAATAACTTTAGTTAAAGTGTCATAATCATCTATTTGAGGAGGAAGTATTTTAACTTCTGCTCCTAGAAGCTCTAATTCGTTTTTCATGAAATATGAATTGGAATCTATAATATCCCCATCTTTTATATCTTCACTTGATTTTACTATTTCGTCACCTGTTGGTATGATACATATCTTTGGTTGTTTAATGACTTCTATTTTTGTTATACCTGATGATAATAGGGCTCCTATTATAATCGGAGTGATTTTTTGATATTTAGGTACTACAAGTTCACCTTTAACAATATCTTCTCCAATAGGTCGTATATTTTCAAACAAGGCATGACTTTTAATGATTTTAATACTCTCATCCAAAAATTCTACATCTTCAATCATAATAACCGTATCATATTCTAAAGGAACAACATTTCCTGTGTTGACTTCAATATACTGAATATTATAGAGCGTTATTGGATTTGTTTCACTTGCCTCATATGTAAGTTTGGATTTCGTTGCGATCCCATCCATTGCAGAAGCATTATATGATGGTGAAGATACATTAGCGTATAGGCTTTTGAATGGAACTCTCCCTATACTATTGTAAACACTAATAACTTCACTTTGTGTTTCATAGTGCTCGCTAAATAAGTTATCAAGAACTGATAACGCTTCTTCTTCATTTACACTTTTTAAATAGTAATCACGCTTCATCTAATCACCCAATTTGTATACTTTGACTGTTTCCCCTTTATATAATCCTTCACTGTTTTGGTCCACTATAATGTATCCGTATGCATCCTTTAATACTTTGACCATAGCAGATTTGAAATGTAAAGGAGTTGCTGAATTAAAATCAATATTAACCAATTGTGCAAGTGTTCTTCCACTATGGTTATGTACGTTTTCAGTTAGTGTTAATTCTATATAAGGTTTCGGTAAACTTTGTTGTTTATACACTGTATCAAGTACCATATCTAGTATGAACTGAAGTACCATGTATGCACTCATAGGATGACCTGGTAATCCTATGAATATCTTGTTCTTATACGTGGCTATAATTGTTGGTTTTCCAGGCTTCAAATTCAACCCGTGAAGTAATATATTTGCACCTATATCTTCAAGAATTCTAAATGTATAATCTTTCTCTCCAACACTACTTCCCCCACTACTGATTACAACATCAGAATTGTTAAACCCGTTTACTATCTCATTTTTATATCTGTCATAATCATCTTGAATAATGCTTTTGTTTAGTGTTTTATACCCCTTAGTTTCAATAAACGAAGAAACTGTATGTGTATTTATATCTCTAACTTGCCCAAGCTTTATAGTTTCCTGATCTACAATTTCATCACCTGTAGATATTACTGAGAATATTAGTTTATTATATACATTTATAACTTTGACATTTTGACTCATTAATGCCCCTATTACTCTTGGAGTTACTTTTGTATTTTTATCTACTAGAATTTCATTAATCTTAATATCTTGTCCTCTCAAAATCATGTTTTGATTCTTAGAGTGTTTCTTGTATATTAGCACTTCGTTATTTAGAGGCTCCGTATGTTCTATCATAACCATGACTTCAGTCCCTGAAGGTAAGAAACCACCTGTAGGTACATAGTATGCTTCTCCACTTTGCAAAGTGGATTTCGTTGCTTGACCCATTTCAACTTTACCCATTAATTTTAATAACGCTGGACTTCCTTCACTAGTAAGTTTAACATCATCATATTTACATGCATATCCATCAACCGTTGATTTATTGAATGCGGGTACTTCTTCAGTAGATTTAATATCCTCGCTAATATAATACCCCAGTGCTTCAATAGTTTTAGTCTGATGTGTCTTTAATGGAAATTCTATATTACTAATTATTTGTTGTGTTTCTTCTAATGTTTTAACATTAAACATAAGGATCCCCCAGTTCATATAATACGTCGTTTAATTCCTCTATGAATAATCGATCGTGACTTGAAATAATAATTGTCATATCTTTTTTTATTTCATTTAATAGTTTTGTTAATTCTTCAATTGACTTGATATCTAATGCAGTTGTTGGTTCATCTAGTAACAGGACATCAGGTTCAAAGATTATTCCTCTTAAAATACTTGCTTTCATTTGCTCTCCGCTTGAGCAGGATTTTGCTTTCTTATGCAGTATTTTATCTAGTTCAAATAGTTTGACATATTTCTCAATTCTATTTTCGTAATTACTAATATCCAGTTTTCTAATTTCTAAAGGATAAATTATGTTTTGATATATCGTTTTGCTAAATAATATCGGCTTTTGACTTACAAAAGTAACAAACCCATTTCTATCTATCTCACCTTTGTGATCAATGATATTTGCGATTGCTTTTAGAAGTGTAGTCTTTCCACTACCATTTGGTCCAGATATAAATGTTATTTCACCCTTTTTAAAAGTGAAATCCTTGTACTTAATAACTACGTCAGAAAATACAATATTTACATTATTTAGATTAATCATAAAAATCACCTCTGAATCTAGCCAATATACTATGAATCACAAATGCTAAGATCAATAGTATTATTCCCATTGCAATTGATTTACTGTAATCACCCATACTGTTAGATCTTGCGATATATGTTGTCATAGTTCTCGTAGAATATCTGATATTTCCACCAACAAGCATCACTGCTCCTACTTCAGAAATAGCTCTACTAAAACCTAAAATCATACTCATTAGAATAAAAGGCTTTGTTTCTACAATTAACAATTTAACTTTGTCCATTCTACTTGCCCCAAGTGTCTCAGCTGTTTCTAGTACTTCTTTTTGGGTTTTCTCACTACTAATTATTATATTACCTGTAATAATTGGTAGCACCAATAAAAACTGAGCAAAGAACATTACTTGCACAGTAAATAGATTAAACACAGGATCAAGTGGTCCAATCGTTAAAAGTAAAACAAAAAGACCTAAAACGACAGGGGGTATACCCATGAATGTAAAGATCAATTTTTTAACAAATCTTTTTCCCTTAAATGTTGTTGAACTAATCAAGATACCGAAAAACACTCCGAATACTAATGCAGTTAAAGTAGCTAATAATGCCAATGTTAAAGAAAGAAATATAATTTGATATATTTCTTCATCAAAAGACATTAATAAATTAAACGCTTCAACAATGCTTTCTTGTATCATAAAATCACCTAGTCTATATAGAACAATTGTGTATCATCTTTTTCATATGCAGTAATTATTTGTTGTACATCATCTCTTTGAATCCAGTTATAAAAGAGTTCTGCGTATTCATCTGTTTTATTATATAATTCAGGATTAATTTTGATAACCCCGTATTGGTTTTTTAGTTCATCAGGATTTTCATATGCAATCACCAATGATATGTTGTCTGACATACTTAAATAAGTAGCTCGATCACTTAAAGTGAAATAACCGCTTAAATTAGCCATTGTTATTGTGCTTCCCATACCTTGCCCGGTCTCGAAATAGAAATCGTTAAATGTACCAACATCAAATCCGTGAAGTTCCCATAAACCCAGTTCTCGACTATGTGTTCCCGAACCGTCACCTCTAGAATAAAAGTTATAATTATTTACAATTTCTTGTAGTGTATCTTCAAGTGTCGAAGTGCCCAATTCTGCAGGTCCAATAATTATAAAATCATTGTACATTATGTCAGCTCTTTTTTCACCGTGATTATCGTTAATATAGATTACTTCTCTATCATAATCATGAACAAGAAGAATTTCTACCTGTCCTGCTTTTCCTAATTCCATAGCTGCGCCTGTTCCTACTGCTACTATATTACAATTAATATTATACTCTTCTTCAAAATAAGGTACTAAGTAATCTAGAAGCCCGCTATTATCTAGTGAAGTAGTCTGTCTCTTATACACATCT
>SDWO01000070.1 GCA_004195325.1 Candidatus Izemoplasma acidinucleici
AGAACTAAACACCATATCTTCCATAATTAAATAATACTCATCATTATGGTCTTCTACTTTCACACTATTTATAACCGTTTCTCTTTCAGTTTCAATCGTCTTACAATCTTTCCACTTTTCAACACAGTATGCGTTCTTACTGATGAACGATCCTTTTTTTACAACAATCGCTTTGCATTTTGTACAATCTTCAGTACTTGTTAAATAGTTAAATGTTGCTATGTTATTTCCTAGTTCATCTTTAATATAAAAATCCATAAGATCCTCCTAAGGTTTTACTTCAAGTAACTATGTTAGTGTACAAACCATTTTATCACACTATTGTCTTAGATTCAATTAAACAAAAAAAAGAGTAGAATTTTCTACTCTTCAAATACATCATTATATTGTTTTGTAACTGGTATAAACGTTGTACATTTTGACAATTGCTTCAGTGTAGGTGCTCCTACATAAGTACATGTACTCCTTAGTCCCCCAAGGATATTTTTAACTGTTTTATCTAATTTCCCTCGATACTGGATTTGAACAGTTCGTCCTTCACTCGATCTGTATGCAGCAACACCACCATGATGTTTATCCATTGCAGTATCAGAACTCATTCCATAAAATTCGACAATCTGTTTCTCATTATAAATCGGTTTCTTAGTCTTTGGATCTACTTTGTTTGTAGTGAAGAGTTCGGTTATAATTTTTCCGCCACCTTCATCATGTCCAGCAAACATACCGCCAAGCATAACAAAGTCTGCGCCAGCACCAAATGCTTTTGCAACATCACCAGGACTAGTACATCCTCCATCACTTATAATATGTGCTCCTAAGCCATGAGCTGCATCTGCACATTCTATGATTGAACTAAGTTGTGGATACCCAACACCAGTTTGTATCCTAGTGGTACATACACTTCCAGGTCCAATGCCTACTTTTACGATATCTGCACCTCTAAGAATTAATTCTTGTGTCATATCCGCCGTTACTACATTTCCAGCGATTATTGTTTTTGTTGGAAATTCTTTTCTTACCATTTGAACAAAATCACCAAATACTTCACTGTATCCATTCGCAACATCAATACAAATGAATTCAATAGAAGGGAATCTTTTCATTACTTCCTGTAAATGGTTATAGTCTTTTGATCCTATACCAGTGCTTACCGCAAAATATTCAGGGCTAACATCAAACTTGTTAAAGTCATCAAGTTCATAACTTTTAACCAAACAAGTAAATAATTTGTGACCCTCTAGTATCTTAGCTACATCAAAAGTACCTACTCCATCCATGTTTGCAGCCATTATAGGAATACCTGTCCATACCTTTTTACTATGTCTAAAAGTATAAGTCCTATCAAGCGTAACTTGACTTCTCGAAGAAAGTGTTGATCTTTTAGGTCTGATTAAAACATCTTTGAAGTCTAACTTCATATCGTTTTCCATTCTCATATTTCTACCTCCTAGCACTCCATTTCTATTATACATAAAAGAAATGGTAATCCGTATATAAATACAAAAAAATCCAAACAAAAGGGAGAAAAGACCTGATTCAGGATTTTTAAAATAACTCTTTAATAAATATAAATATTTATCAATAATTCCTCATTTTCGGATTTTATTTAATTTCCACTAAATTTTGGTATTAATGGTTTGAATACTATAAATTACTTTAAATTACTCTTTCATCTAATATTACTAGTTTAGTTACTTTTAAATCGTCGCCTCATTTTTAGAGATTATTTTCAAGAAGTAATTTACCAATTCTTTTCTCCGTACTTTAATTTAAACACTGTGAAGTGCTAAAGTCAATAAAATTGAGGTATTTACTTTTCCACAAGTTTTTCCACATTTTGGAGGTCAATAGGGAAAACGCCTAACCTAAAATGAACTTCTAGTTTCAACTTAATTTAGGTTGTGGAAAAGTATTTGTAAATTCCTTCGATTTTTTTATTTTAAAACATTACTATTTCTCTAAATATGATTTTACTAACTCTACATCTTTATCCCCTCTACCAGAAAGATTTATGATTATAACTTTGTCTTTTGATAGTGTAGGAGCAAATTTCATAACGTATGCGATAGCATGACTAGATTCAATTGCAGGGATGATCCCCTCTACTTGGCTCAGTTCTAGAAATGCTTCTACTGCCTCTTTATCGGTTACGGATTCGTAGGTAGCTCTTTTTACATCCTGTAAGAACGCATGTTCTGGTCCGACACCAGGATAATCTAATCCAGCGCTTATTGAATATACAGGACTTATACTTCCATCTTCTTCAACAACAGCTTTTGTATTCATTCCATGAATGATAGCTTCTTTTCCTAAAGTTAGTGTTGCTGCATGATCTTTTGTATTAAGACCTTTTCCTGCTGCTTCAACACCAATTATTTTAACAGTTTCATCATTAATAAAATCAGCAAATAATCCAATCGCATTTGATCCACCACCAACACAGGCAATTAGGTAATCTGGTAATTGTTGCTCTTGTTCGATAATTTGCCTTTTTGCTTCTTCTCCAATGATCTTTTGGAAATAACGAACGATTGTCGGATATGGATGTGGTCCCACAACACTTCCTAGCAGATAGAAAGTATCATCAATTCTAGAAACCCATTCATTAATCGCATAATCTACTGCGTCTGCTAATGTTTTTGTTCCTTGTTCAACAGATGTTACTTTCGCACCTAGCATTTCCATTCTATAGACATTAAGTCTTTGGCGCTGCATATCTATCGCTCCTTGAAAAATCTCACATTCCATTCCAAACATTGCTGCTGTTGTAGCAGTAGCCACACCATGTTGCCCGGCTCCTGTTTCGGCAATAATTTTCTTTTTACCCATTCGTTTGGCTAATAAGATTTGGCCAATCGTATTATTAATTTTATGAGCACCTGTATGATTCAAATCTTCTCTTTTAAGATATATCTTTGCTCCACCCAATTTCTTAGTTAAGTTCTCTGCAAAATATAATGGTGAAGGTCTACCCACATAGTTGCGTAGATAATATTTAAACTCCTCTATAAACGTTTCGTCTTTAATTGCTTCATTAAATGCTGCTTCTAATTCATTTAAAGCTATTATTACATGTGGAGGTACAAATTGTCCCCCAAATCTTCCGAATTCTGTCTTCATTGTTTTCTCCTTTAGTTTCTATTTTTGTTTTCTCTTTATATTCTCGTGTGTCATCGTTTCTTCAAGGTCCCATAATATTCCTCCTAAAATAAAAAAAGCCCTCTACACTAACGTGTAGAGGACGTTAAAAACGTGGTGCCACCTCATATTTCAGTAATAGCTATTACATCAGTTCACACCACCCACTGATTCTCTTTGCTAATATATTATTACTTACTCACTTCTATTCAACGATTTATATAAATATTAAACCACTCAAGCTATATAAAGTCAAATTATTTCTTTCTAACCTCTTCAAACTTGATTTTTCCTCATTATACGATATAATATGTTTTAGGGAATGATGTTCTCCCTTAGTATAAAAATACTAAAACCGCTTAAAAACAAGCTGATGACTTCTGCATAAATGTGCAAGAAGTCTCAGCTTTTTCTTTACATAAGGAGGAATTACTATGTTATTAAGTTTGGCTCTAATATTCACAGTTGGATTAATATTAGGTGAACTCTTTGGAAAAATCAATATTCCTAAGTTTTTAGGAATGATTATTACAGGAGTTATACTTGGACCATTTGCTTTAGATTTAATTAATAATGATATTTTACAAGTTTCAGGTGAACTAAGAACCATTGCGCTTGTCGTAATACTATTAAGAGCTGGATTGTCATTAGATATCTCAGATCTGAAAAAAATTGGAAGACCCGCTATCCTAATGTCGTTTATTCCAGCTACATTGGAATTAATTGCAATTATTATACTTGCTCCTATATTATTTGATATTAGTTATTTAGAAGCAGCTATCTTAGGTAGTGTTATCGCTGCAGTTTCTCCAGCTGTTATAGTACCAAAGATGATTAAACTTATTGATAATAAATGGGGAGAGAAAAAAAGAATACCTCATATGATACTAGCGAGTGCGAGTGTAGATGATGTTTTCGTTATAGTATTATTTACTTCCTTTATTGAAATGTATAAGAGCGGTAGTTACTCCTTAGCTTCATTATCATTGATCCCAGTTGCAATTATATTAGGAATTGTGTTGGGAGTACTAATCGGAATAACACTTTCATATTTATTTAAAAAAATGAGAGTAAGAGATACTGTCAAAGTACTTATTATATTAGCGGCATCCTTCTTCGTTTTATCCTTCGAAGGACATATTGACCAATACGTACCTATTAGTGGACTTCTTAGTATTATGGTTATAGGTATTACCTTCTTGAATAGAAGTGAGGAACGAGCGTTAAGACTAAGAAAGAAATTTGATACCGTATGGGTATTTGCAGAACTTGTACTCTTTGTCCTTGTAGGAGCAGCTGTCGATGTCAGCGTTGCACTAAGTGCAGGTGCCTTTGCATTAGTCCTTCTAACTACTGGATTGATTTTCAGGGTTGTCGGAGTGCAACTAAGCCTTATTAAGACAAAATTGAATGAAAAGGAAAGAGTGTTTGCAGGGATTTCCTTCTTACCTAAAGCAACAGTTCAGGCAGCAATAGGAGCGATACCACTAGCAGTCGGAGTTGCTTCAGGAGAACTTATATTAGCAATTGCAGTGTTCTCAATCATGGTTACTGCTCCACTTGGCGCTGTACTTATTGATCTTTCCTACAAAAAGTTATTAGTTAATTCTGATGAAGTATATAATTTGACCAATAAAAAAGAAGTCTAACGACTTCTTTTATTTTTTTGTAAATTTCAATGCTACTAAACTATCAAATCCATCTTGAAAATACGGGTTGTTTGTTTCAATCATATAATCATAAACTCTTTTCACGTATGCTTGTGATTCATCAAGTTCGACATTTAATAAATCATAGTTATCAGCTTCAACGTCGAAAGTAACATAAAGATTTCCATTTTCTTTAACATATGCAATTTTACCAGCTTCTTTTTCAGATAAAACTACAACATTCTTTTCAAATATTACGTAATGAAATAATCCTACTTGTTCATTGTACTTAAATTTTACCAGACTTTTTTTATTCATATTGCCCTCCTTGTATTTACTCTTATATTATACTATGTATTTATATTTTCTTTTTCAAATAAGCATTTTAATATATATGACCCTTTGATGGTACTATGCAAATAAACTTAAATGTTTCTTTTCCTATATTCCTAAATTGATGGATAGTATCTTGAGGTACAAAAGCATATGAACCTGCTTCAACATTGTTAATCTCTCCATTGATCATTAATTCTCCAACACCTTCAATCATATAGTTAATGTGTGGCCAAGGATGTTTATGTTTAGGGGTATACCCGCCTTCTTCAACTTCCATTACTCTCATTACATGGTCTTCCCATCCTTCTTCTTTTGAGACCAATACTTTCATGAATGCATTTTTAACCAAATCAGATTCTATTTCTTTTCTATCTAGATTCTTTGTATTATTTACCATTATTTCACCTAAACTTTCAGATTATTCTATTGTCATCATAAGGAAACCACTAAATGCAGGATTGCTTGGTTTAATAGAATCCTCTGAAACATGTTTCTTCATTTCATTTAGATATTCTCTATATCTTTTATAAAACTCATAATTTACTCTTGGAGTATATACTACTTCTTCTAATTCTAGAAACTTTATGATTTTCTTAACCGTTGTTGGTTTCACAAATACATCGTAGTCTTTATTGTAATAGGCTCTATAACATGTGATTATAGGCCATTTTGCTAGTTTATATGGTGATAACATATCATATAGTTGATTAAACCCCAACTCTTCATCTAAGTGTATTAAATTATATATCGCTTCTAAAAATAGTATCTTTTCTGTATTATCGTATTCTTTCATCAAATCTCTAAATCTCATTTTTTCAAAGACGGATACCATACCTGAGTTTTGGACAACCTTTGTTACATCAAAGAAAATGCTCAACCCTAATTTAAGATATTCTTTACTACAAACCTTATGAACATAGTCCACGTGTTTTTGTAATTTAAATTTCTTTCCCATTGGTATTAGTTCTTCACTAAAAAAGCCTTCTGGATATCTTGATAAAAAACGTGCCTCTAGTTGCTTAATTCGTTTGATATTCATAATCTCACCTCATTATAGTAATTATAACATTAAAGCAAATTAAAAGAGTGAAAATCACTCTTTATTTATCCATCCGATACCAACTGAATTTGGTCCAGTATGAACACTAATTACTGGAGATAGTTCAATTATCTGAATTTCTTTGTTTGGTAGTAACTCTTTTAAAGCTCTTTGTACTTTAAGAGCATTGGAATAACCATTGGCGTGAGCTATCATAACAGTTGCGTTATCTGATAGATTTAAATCGCGAACGATTTCAATCACTTCTAAGTATGCTTTGTTCAATGTTCTTATCTTTTTGTATAGATTTATATATCCGTTTTCAAAATGAAGAATTGGTTTTATCTTAAGTAATGCACCTACTATAGCACTTAAATTATTTACTCTTCCAGTTCTACCTAAATGTTTTAAGTCATCAACAATTAAGAAGATATTTGAATTCTCCTTCATTACATTAAGCTCAGCAACTATTTCATCAAGACCTAAACCTTGGTTTGATAGATTTACTGCCTCTTGGGTCATCATATGTTGAATAACAGATGTATTCAAACTATCTAACACTTCAACCTGTACTCCCTCAACTTGTCCTGCAGCTAACCTACCAGTACTATACGTTCCACTAATTTTCGAACTAATAGTTATATACAATATTTGAGTATATCGCTCTTTCAGTTTCTCAAATAATTCCAATACTGCCCCAACACTTGGTTGAGAAGTTGTAGGTATTACTGTAGTGCTATCCATCTTTTGAAAGAACTGTTCCTGAGTCAAATCTATTCCATCTTTATACACCGAATCACCAATTAAGATCTGAAGAGGAACCGTGTACAAATTGTCGTTACTATCAATAAAAGCTTTATCCATTACCGCTGTACTATCACAGACTATTGCTACGTTCATTTAAACACCCCTTTGCTTACTTAGTTATTATACTAAATCAAATGCTAAAAACATAGACCCTTTCATAAAAAACTAAAATAGCTTCCCAGTAATTATCTATAATTTAAATTACATTTATTGTATAATATAATTAACTATTAAAAGTAAGGAGTTATTATATGGGTAAAGCAAAATTAATTAAATTTAGACATGGTAGTCACAAGGGTATGTTTCATTATGTACCATATGACAATGCATTTGTCGCATTATCAGAAATAAACACAGGTAAAATTGACTATATTAAAGAAACAAAAGCTTTAGACATTACATTTGATATGCATAGTGAAGTATACGATATAATGAGCGTTGATGTTATTGAGGATAAAGATTATGTACAAGAAATATATGATTATATGCTAAATACAGATAACACTTATTTTAAAAGTGGTATTGAAGGATTATGCGTATTAAAGTTTCATAAATAAAAAGCCTGATTTCAGGCTTTTTTTATGTTCCACAATATGTTTTATAGTTATGCATTAATTCAGGTTCAGTAAATGATGAATCTATTATCTTTTCATAATCAAAAGGTGATTTAATCATTTCCATTATTTGATCAAGAGGTTCATAATCATTCTTCATTGATGCCTTTGTGATTGCTTCTTCAACTATGTGATTTCTAGGGATAATAACCGGATTATTGTTTTCCATCAATTCAGTCACATCAGTCGCATTATATTTATCAGTTATTTTTTTCCACTTTTGAATCCATTCTTCAAACTCAACATCCAACTCTCTTAGAGTTAACTTTTTATATGTGTTGGTAAAGTCGAGTTTATTGGTAAACATTATTTGATGAAATTCATCAACCAATGTCTTATCAAAATCGTTTTCATCTCTGATACCTAGTTTATTACTAAATACTCTTAAGTATTCCTTCTTATATATCTTTTCAAATCTCGAAATAACTTCATTAAGTTTAGATGCGGCTTTTTCAATATCTTTATCAATAAGTGGTAACAATGTTTCTGCTAATTTAACTATATTGAAACTAGCCATGTACGGTTGATTGCTATATTTATATCTTCCGTTACGATCAATTGAACTAAATACTGTTTCAGGATCATATGCATCCATAAAAGCACAAGGACCATAATCTATTGATTCTCCACTTATAAGCATATTATCAGTGTTCATTACACCATGGATAAATCCGAAACTTTGCCATTTTACAATTAATTTTATTTGGCTTTCCATTACTTCTCGAAGAAAGTGAATTGGTTTGTTTGTCTTTCCCTCTAAATGTTTAAAGTGTCTGTTTACTGTATAATCAAATAATTGCTTAACATGTTCTTCGGACTCAGTAGCGGCAAATTGAAACGTTCCAACCCTAATATGACTCTTAGCAGTTCTAACTAGTAATCCTCCAGGTTCAGGTTTGCTCCTATTGATCAATTCATTCGTTTTTAGAACAGCCAATGTTCTTGTAGTAGGGATATTAAGATAGAATAGAGCTTCACTAATAATATATTCTCTTAGCATACTATAAAGAGTCCCTTTTCCATCACCTGTTCTTGAATACGGTGTTCTTCCTGATCCTTTTATATGTATATCTGTTCGTATATTATTATTAATATGTTCACCTAGCATAAAGGCTCTTCCATCTCCTAGAATACTAAAGTGTCCAAATTGATGTCCACCATATGCTTGTGCGTATTTAATATCTTCACTGAATCCTGTTATATATTTGGCACCTTCATCTGATTTAAGAGATTCATCTAATCCTAATACTTTTGCCAAAGAATCATTGTAAACAACATATTCAGGATTACCGAATTTAGTGTTTTTAATGATGCTATACATTTCTGGTTTTAATGTAGGATAACTATTATCAAAATTGAAATACATGTAATCACCTCCAACTTTATTATATATTTTGTTGTATATTCTAATTTATAATATACATTAGTTTATAAATAAAAGGATTGCCGAAGCAATCCTATATATTTTCCAAATAATCTTCAACAGCTAATGCTGCCATTTTTCCTTCTTGGATAGCCCATTTAATTAGGCTTTGTCCTCTTCTTGCATCTCCACAAATAAATACATTTTCTTTGTCAGTTGTGAAGATTTTAGTATCTCTATTATGTTTAGATCGATCTAACTTTATATCAAATGCAGCTAAGCCTTCTTCGATTGGTCCCAGGAACCCAATAGCCACAAATACTAAGTCTGCTTCAATCTCACCTTTTTGATCTTTAAACTCTACTTTTGTCCCGTTTTCATCTCTAACGATTTGAACCTGATCTGTAACAATTTTTGATACGCATCCATCCGACTCAATAAACTTAACAGCCGTCTGTTCATACAGCCTTACTTCATCTTCATCAAAATCGTAATATGTCTTTTTTCTATCTGGTGCTTTTGAATGCATTTCAAGTTGTCTAACACTTTTTGCTCCTTGACTAATCGCTGTAGCTACACAATCATTAGCAGTATCTCCACCACCAATAATTACAACTGCTTTGTCTTTAGCATCAATTACTAGTGGAGAGTCATCTAGTAAATGTTTTGTGTTATCTGTTAAATACTCCATCGCGAAATGGATGTTATGAAGTTGTCGTCCATCAATATTTATGTCTCTTGCTTTTTGAGCTCCTGTAGCTAGTATAACTGCATCAAAATTAGATGCGATTTCTAGAGCTGCTTCTTCTTTTGTAATACAAGTATTGCATATGATTTTAACACCTAAATCTTCTAAGCCTTTTGCTCTTCTTATTACGTTATTCTTGTTTAGTTTCATATGTGGGATTCCATACATCAAGATTCCCCCAGGTCGGTCTTCCTTCTCATACATTGTCACGTCAAATCCGTCTTGTGCCAACACTTGTGCTGCTGCCATCCCTGATGGTCCTGTTCCGATAATTGCAATTTTTTGGGTCATCGTTATTACCTCTCTATTTATAAATATTCTAATATAATCACATTATATCATAAAATAATTTGTAAATAAATCAATCCAATAATAAAAGTGGTTTGATGTCTCTTTATTTACTTATGATGTAGTTAATCGTCCTGTGTTATACTTATACCGGAGGTGTTTCCTATGAGAGTAGCTATTTACGGTGCAGGAGCAATGGGAACAGTGCTTGGAGCATATATTTCAAAGGCAGGGTATCAAATTGATTTAATCAATCGGAATAAAGATCATGTAACTTGTTTAAATAATAAAGGTGCACAAATAATCGGAAAAATCGAGTTTGTGCAAGAAGTGAACGCTTTATTACCAGATGATATGACTGGTAAATATGACATTATTTTATTAATGACGAAACAAAAACATAACAAGGAAATTGTTAAATTTATTAAACCATTTTTATCTACAAATGGCGTGATTTGTACAATGCAAAATGGATTACCCGAACAAGGTGTTGCCGATGTTATTGGGAAAGACAAAACTTTTGGATGTACTATGAGTTGGGGAGCTACATTGCATGGTGATGGAATTAGTGAACTTACTAGCGATCCAAATCCTAAGACACTAACATTTAGTATCGGTAAATTTGGTGATAACGATGATACAGTTCTTGAATACATAGTGACCCTGCTAGAAACAATGGGACATGTAAAAGTTGAGGAAAATTTCGTTGGTGCTAGATGGGCAAAATTATTAGTTAATTCTGCATTCAGCGGTCTAAGTGTTATCACAGGTGAAACATTTGGTATTATAGCTAGTAATAGACCTTCTCGAAAACTAGCTCTTGGGGCAATTAAAGAATGTATTGATGTTGCGAGCGCTTCAGGAATTAGGATTGAACCGATTCAAGGGAAAGATGTTGTTAAACTACTAAACTATAATAACTGGTTTAAGAAACAAATAAGTCTGTTCCTTATTCCAATTGCCTTAAAGAAACATAGTAATATTAAATCAAGTATGCTTAGGGATATAAAACTTGGGAGAAAAACCGAGATTGATTCAATCAATGGAATTGTCTGTGATTATGGAGATAGAGTAAATATTGATACTCCAATCAATGATGCAATAGTTTCTATTGCTAGAGATATTGAAAATCAAGTTATGGTTCCTCATTGGCATAATCTAAAATCAATTAAATTAAAATAAAACAGATACAATTTATAGTGTACCCAAAATTGTATACACTAAACAAAAAACACCTCCATACTATATGTATAGCTGTCTCTTATACACATCT
>SDWO01000120.1 GCA_004195325.1 Candidatus Izemoplasma acidinucleici
TAAAATCACATGCGATAATAACATCTCTCATTTATGTGCTCTCCCTATTATATTATTTAGGTCTTTTATCCCTAATTCTTTCATTACTTGTGGTAATTGATCAATAATCTCTTTTGAGGCATATGGATTGATTAGATTGGCTGTTCCTATTTGAACTGCAGTGGCTCCTGCATACATCATTTCTATTACGTCATAAGCATTCATTATTCCACCAATTCCAATGATTGGAATTGATACTTGTTTGTATACTTCATGAACCATCTTTAGTGCGACTGGCTTGATTGCCGGTCCACTAAAACCACCATATGTATTTGCTAGTACTGGTTTCCCAGTTTTTAAATTAATTCTCATCCCAACAAGTGTATTTATCATACTGATAGCGTCGGCACCTGCTTCTTCTACAGCTACTGCGATTTCTCCTATGTTAGTAACGTTCGGAGATAGTTTTACATATACCGGAAGATTCGTTGCTTCTTTCACTAACCTCGTTAGTTTGGCTGCGGTTTCTTTGTTTGTTCCAAACCCAATTCCGCCTTCTTTTACATTGGGGCAACTTATATTTAGCTCAATTGCGCCTACTATATCTGATTTTGATATTATTTTTACTGCTTCGATGTAATCTTCAATAGTACTTCCACCGATGTTTGCGATGACTTTTTTGTTGTATACTTTTTTGAGTTTTTCTAACTCTATTTTAAGTACATTATTAACTCCTGGATTTTGAAGTCCTATCGCGTTTAACATACCACTTGTGCTTTCTGCGATTCGTGGTGTTTTATTTCCGAAGCGTTCTTCTAATGTAGTCCCTTTGAAGCTGAAACTTCCAAGAATATTGATGTCGTAGTACTCAGCGAACTCGTATCCGAATCCGAAGCATCCTGATGCGGGTATAATTGGGTTATCTAGTTTCATTCCTGGTAATGTGACACTTAGGTTCATAGTAAGACTTCACTGCTTTCTAAGACAGGACCTTCCTTGCATATTCTTTTATATGATGTGATTGTTTTGTGGGAACAACCCATGCATGCTCCAAATCCACAACCCATTCTTTCTTCAAAACTAAGTTGTCCAACATAATCTTCTTTTACTAAAGCATGAAGCATTTTTTCTGGACCACATGCATAGTAGTAATCAAAGTATAAATTCTTTGATTTGATTAAATCAATGACGTTACCTTTGTATCCATAAGTACCATCCATTGTCGTAACGTAAACGTTGGCTCCTAAGGATCTGAACATTCCCTCTAGGAATACGTCATATTTATTATTAAAGCCAAGTACGACATCGAATTCAATATTTCTTTTCACTAGTTCTTTTGCGACACTATATAGAGGAGGTACGCCTACTCCACCACCGATTAATAATTGTTTTTTTGTTTCCTTAATTGTGAATCCGTTTCCGAGTGGAGACAGGATATCTAATGTTGTGAATCTTTTTGTTTTGCTTAGTATTTCAGTTCCTTCACCAAATACTTTATAAATGATTGTTAATGTTGTTTCATCGTAATCATTTATACTGATTGGTCTTCTTAAAAATGTATTTGGGTGGTCTATCTTTATATTGATAAATTGTCCTGGAGCTTTGATGTTCTTTGTATCTCCATGGAGTACCATTTTATATGTTTTATAAGCGATTAGTTCATTTGATAATACTGTGTATAAGTTACTCATATATTTCACCATCCATATAGACTATATTTCCATTACATATTGTTAACACTGGCCATCCGTAAGCTTCCATTCCATTGAAAGGTGTGTTTTTACCTTTTGAGTGAAAGTCGTTACTATCGATGGTTTTCTTTTTATTAAGATCAATTACTGTGATATCTGCGACACGTCCTTCTACTAGTTTTGAGTATCCTAGGTTTAACCGTCTAGCTGGATTTAAACTGAACCATTTTACGATATCACTAAGGGAAGCCATATTTGTTTTTACGAAATGAGTATAGATTAATGGAAAAGATGTTTCCAATCCAACAACTCCAAAGGGAGCTTGTTTGAACTCTTTTTCCTTTTCCTCTTGAGTATGAGGAGCATGATCTGTGGCGATGCAATCTATTGTTCCATCTAGTAAACCACTGATTAATGCATATTTATCATCTAGTCCTCTTACTGGAGGATTCATTTTATAGTTTGAATCCTTAACATCAGATTCTGTTAACAGTAAGTGATGTGGTGTCACTTCACAGGAGATATTAACTCCTCTTTTTTTTGCATCTCTAACAATACGAACACCCTCTTTTGTAGAGATGTGACATACATGATATCTACAATTTGTTTCTTCGGCAATTAGACTGTCTCTTGCGATTTGAATTGACTCTGTGAGGCTTGTCATTCCAATCCAACCTTTTTCTAATGCATGTTTACCTTTATGAACATATCCACCATTTAAAAGTTCTTCATCTTCACAATGAGCGGCGATTAATATTTCGTATTTGTAAGCATTACTCATCGCATCATACATTTGTCTTGTTGATTGAATACCAAATCCGTCGTTTGTGAATCCGCATACTTTCTCTTTTAATGCCTGCATATCTACTAAATCACTACCGTGTTTTATTCCGCTAGATATTGCTGCATATGGTTTTACTTTTATTACTGCGTTCTTTTCAATTAAATCTAGAATATGATTTACATTTTCTAAGCTGTCAGGGACAGGATTAGTGTTTGGCATTGCGCAAACTAATGTATATCCTCCTCTTGCAGCTGCTTTTGTTCCGGTACGAATAGTTTCTTTGTTCTCAAATCCGGGTTCACGTAAATGAACATGCATATCGATGAATCCAGGTGATACAAACTTATTGCTTAAATCGATTATTTGCTCATCTTTGGTGATGATGTTTTTATCTATTTTAATTATGATTCCGTTTTGTATTAAAATATCCTTTTGTATTAGTTGTTCTCCTTCAAGAAGTAATCCGTTTTTTAATAGCATTATTTTAGTAATGTTACTTTATCTTCTTCAGATAAATCAGTTAGATGTACTTTAATTGATTCTTCAATTGAAGTAGGAATATTTTTACCAATATAGTTTGCTCTGATTGGTAATTCACGATGTCCTCTATCTACTAATACAAGCAATTCTATTCTTCTAGGTCTTCCAAGGTCTATCATCGCGTCCATCGCGGCTCTTACTGTACGTCCGGTAAAGAATACGTCATCAATTAGGATAACTACTTGATCTTTAACGATGAAGGGAACTGTTTCTTTGTTTATTTCCTTATCAACATTTGAGTCAATATCATCTCTATAAGGAGTGATGTCTATTGATCCTGTTTTTAAAGTAATCCCTTCAATTTGTTTGATGTTTTCTTGGATAAGATTCGCAAGTACGATTCCTTTGTTTTTGATCCCTATTAAGCAAACATCTTTTATGTTTTTATTCTTTTCTATGATTTCATAACTTAATCTTCTGATTGTTCTTTTTAATGTTTGGTTATCTATAATTATCTTTTCCATAATTAAACCTCAAATGCTCTTTTAAGAACAGCCATTCTAACGTATACACCGTTTGTCATTTGTGGGAATATTCGTGATTTACTACATTCAACTACATCATCATCTATTTCCGTTTTTCTATTGAAAGGAGCAGGATGCATGATGATTGAAGTTGGTTTCATCTCATTAACACGTTTCATTGTCATTCCGTAGTTTTCTAAGTATTGATCTTTTGTAAGAGTCATTTGATATCCGTGTCGTTCATATTGAACACGAAGTAACATAATGACGTCCATTTCTTTTACGGCTTGTTCGAATGGGATATAAGTACTTGATCCATCATTAAATTCTTCAGGTCCACTGATGAATACTTCAATTCCCAAACGTTTCATTACTTCTATATTTGTGTGTGCTACTCTACTATGTCTGATATCTCCAACGATTGTTACTTTTAATCCTTTAAACGATTTAAATTCTTCTTTGATTGTCATTAAATCTAGTAATGATTGTGTTGGATGATTTCCTGTTCCGTCTCCACCATTTAACATTGGTATATTGATTGTTTTTAGTTGTTCAAAATAGTTGTTTTGTGGATGGCGAATTACAAGTGCGTCAAATTCAAGAGCTTCAAATGTTTTGATTGTGTCATATAAGCCCTCACCTTTTTTAACTGAGGATGCTTGGGCATTAAAGTTTGTTTCTACCATACCCAGGTTTTGTTCAGCTTTGATAAAGCTGTAATGTGTCCTTGTTGAGCTTTCAAAGAATAAGTTTACTACCTTTTTTCCTTGTAGTTCTGTGAATTCTTTTCCTTGTTTGAATTCAATTGCTTCATCGATAATGTTGTTGATTTCTTGAGTCTCAAGATCAGAAAGTTTAAACAAATTTTTCATAGTTCCTCCTATTTATATACAAAAAAATTCTTCTTGATCTTAGACCAAAAAGAATTTTATAAGTTTGTTTAAATATGAGTTTCCCGCAGGAACCACTATGTACTCTTATAAGTCTCTCTGGACTAATTTAAAAAGCTACTTTAATATTACTTGATTAAATCGTGATTTGCAATAGTAAGTTGATTAATTATCTAAAAAGTCATAAGGTGATATTTCATCACCAAATGTTTCTCCTAAATGTTCAAAAGGAATTGCCTTATCATATATTGTTTTTGTGTTTGTTTGTTTTGATTCTGTTTTCTCTAATATGTTATTTATTATTTGATCTTTTAAAGAAGATTGTCTTAATCCTTCAACACTTTCCACTCCATATCTTAAGGCATTTATATCACCGATAATAACTAACTTTTCTTTGGCTCTAGTTATTGCGGTGTAGATTAGTTTCCTTTTAAGCATGATATGATAGTTTTTAAATACTGGTAAGATTACAACTTTGTATTCACTACCTTGTGATTTGTGGATACTCATAGCGTATGCGTGTTTAATGTTTATTAGATCTCCTGTTTTGTAATTCACTTGGTTATCTCCAAATGAAACAACAAGACCACCTTCAACGATTGCTTCTACGCTTCCTTGATCTCCATTCATTATATTGTCTTCAATTTGGTTTACTAGTTGGATTACTTTATCGCCAACCCTGAATTCACGTTCCCCATGTTGAATGACTTTTTCTGTGTTTTTATTGTATGCATTCTGAATGACTTTATTCATATTGTCAATCCCAGTAACCCCTTTGTACATCGGGATTAATACTTGAACGTCTTCATAAACATTATAGCCTTGATTATGCATATAGTCGATGACGTTTATAATTCTTGATTGAAGATTACCCGCAGTTTCAGGAACGAAATATCTATCTTCGTAACTTGTCCCTATATCTTCAGGTAGACTCCCTTGGTTTATGTTATAAGCCAAAGAAATAATCTGACTATCCTGTGCTTGTCTATGAATTGTATTTAATTGTACGTAATCAATCATATCGCTCTCTATTAAGTCTTTTAACACTTGCCCTGGTCCAACACTAGGTAATTGGTCTTCATCACCTACGATGATGACTTTGGTGTCTTTGGGGATAGATTGCAGTAGTTGTGACGCTAAGAATACATCAATCATACTTGCTTCATCAATAATTACTACTTTTGCATCAATTGGGTTGTCTTTATTATGTTCGAATTTACCATCGTAACTATACTTAAGAAAACGATGAATTGTTTCAGCGTGAAGGTTTGTTGATTCGTTCATTCTTTTTGCTGCTCTACCTGTTGGCGCTACTAGTTTCACATCAAATAAAGTGTTGTTATGAAGTATTGGAATTTGATGGTATTTACAGTATACAAAGACGATTCCGTTGATCACAGTTGTTTTCCCGGTACCAGGTCCACCCGTTAGAATGAACAAGTTGCTTTTAAGAGCACTATGAATTGCTTTCTTTTGAAGCTTCGTATATGAGATATCTTCAACTTCTTCAAATAGAATTATGTATTTATCTACCTGCTCAGAATCAATTTCTTCTGATTCATTTGATAGTTCTTTAACTTTTTGAATGATTTGTTTTTCAGCGTAATGGATACTTCCTAGGGTTATTGTTTCGTCTTCTTTATAAAACACTTTATCTTGAATAAGTTCTTCTAGATAATCAAGGACAGTATCTTCAGTTACAAGGTCTTTTGATTTGTTTAATCCTTTTAATAAGAACTCTAATAATTGTTCTACATATAAAAATGTATGTCCGTAGTTTATACCCATATAGTTATATAGGTAAATAATCATAGCCTTTACACGTAAAGGGTCATCATCTGGGATCCCTAATTTCTTAGCGATATCATCTGCTCGTTCGAATCCAATTCCATCAATATCGTATATCAATTGGTATGGATTTTTTTCTATCACAGCAACTGTTTCGTTTTGGTAGAATTTATATATTTTCATTGCGGTTTTAGGCGTAATACCGTAAGCATATAATTTAATAAGTGTATTTTCCGCAGCTTTGTTCTCGATGATTCCTTCATATATAGTTTCTTGTAGTTTTTTGTTTAGTTTTGGAATTGTTTTTAAGATATCTTTATCAGCAATGACTTTTTTGATGGTGTCTTTTCCTAGTATTTGAACTATGTTTACTGCAGTTTTTATACCGACACCTTTGAATAAGTCACTTGAAAGGTATTCTACCAAACCAGCGATTGATGTTTCACTAACTTTTTCATAGTTTCTAACAACGTATTGCTTTCCAAATTTGTGATGTTCTTTGAACGTTCCAAAGAATTTTATTTCTACACCCCTCATTGGGACAGGGAAGTATCCAGTGACAGTTAAATAGTCTGTATCGTCATATAAAAATATATCGAGTTTTTCGGTCGAATCGGTTACTTTTACTTTTAAAATTGTGAATGCATTTTCTTCACTGTGGAAGACGATGGCTTTAACAATACCTTGAATGTAATTCATGTTTATCACCTATTTGAATTATAACATAAAAGAGTATCTAAAATGTTGAAAAATTAACAAAAAAAGAGTACATGATTAGTTCATGTACTCTTCGATATCTTTGATTTCTTTTATGATGTTTTTACTAAGGTTTATATTACCTTCTTTTGTGACTAATATATCATCTTCTATTCTAACTCCAATACCTTCTTCTTTGATGTAAAGTCCTGGTTCGATTGTGATAACCATACCTTCTTCTAATGGAATGTTATATTGTCCGACATCATGGACATCTAGACCAAGGAAATGCCCTATTGAGTGATAGTAGTATTTACTTATTTCAGCATCCTCTTTAATGATTCCTAAGTCTTTGGCACCTTTAATAAGAATGTTTTTAGCAAATTCATTTAGTTCTTTCCAAGTGATTCCTGGTTTAACAAATTTAATTGATTCTTTGTTGGCTTTTAGTACTATTTCGTATATTTGTTTTTGACGATCATTATACGATCCACTAATTGGATATGTTCTTGTGATATCTGATCCATGATTATTGTATAGGGCCCCTAAATCACATAGTATCAGGCTATCTTTGTGTAGTGGACTATTATTATCTTCATAATGTAATACAGTAGCGTTAACACCATTAGCCATAATTGTGTTGAAACTATACCCTTCACTGCCTTGTAGTGTTATTTCATGGATGTAATCTGCTTGAACTTGAAGCTCATTATCTCTAACTTTAACCGAGTCCATTACTCTGTTAAGTGCTATTTCTGTTATATCAATTGCTTTTTGTAAATCTTTTATATCATCTTTTGATTTAAACATTCTTAAATATGATAGATGTTCATTAAGGTTTTTTACTTTAAGCTCCTTATATAAAGAAAGAATGTTGTTAAATTGTAGATGAGCTTCTGGAACTATTTCAGTATTTGTTCTATATAAGTCTAAGAATAAGTTCTTTGGTGGTTTAACTCCAAGTCCTCTTGCATATGTCATTAATGAACGAATGTAAGTATCGAATTTATCAAGGTAATGGATATTTGTTAATTCAATCCCTGATATTTTACTTACCTCTTCTTTACTGATTTTTTCTCCAACCCATTGTCTCATGTATTCTGTTGTTTCTTCAATGAATAAGAACTGCATTACTTTGTTATCTTGCTTCACTAACATAAGTTTCATATTCTCTGATTGTAACCCTGTTAAAAAGAAAAAGTTTCTATTTGGGATGTAGTGAAAGTACTGATCAGTTGTTTTATGTTTTGCTTTTCCTGAATCAAGTAATATGACACTACTCTTTTTAATTCTTTTTAGTAATTCTTCACGACGTTGTTGATACATTTTTGACATTGTCATCACCTCTTGTATTGAATTATATCAAAGCCTGTCTCTTATACACATCT
>SDWO01000030.1 GCA_004195325.1 Candidatus Izemoplasma acidinucleici
TGAATTGCGTTAAGTTCTTCAATAGTTATTGGTCCTGTAGCTGATACAAGATCATCAGCATAATCTGGATTGTGACTATTAATTGCATCTGTAGCATTTGAGAATAAACCAGCTTCAGTATACATTTCGAATTTACCATCTTTAACAGCTAATACATATAATGAGTTTTTACCTGAAGCAGAAACTACGATATATGCTTCTAATGTATCAATTTGATCATCATCATCAGCAAGATCAGCAAGTGATTCACCTAATACGAATTCAGCAATAACACTACCATCAGCAGAAGATTCAAATACTTCTCCAGCCATATCTAAGTAAGCGTCAATTAAATCATCAGAGTCAGCCCAAACACTTTGTTCAACACCATCTTTGATATAAACGTTACCATTGATAGCTTCAACTAATGCGTTATAAGCCCAAACTTCAGTAACTTCAACACCATCTAAGTTCTCATAAGTAACTTCGATGTTTGGTGTAGATGTATCAATACCCCAGTTTAGTGTAAATCCTGATAAGTTGTTGTCACCATAAACGTCTAAGAAACTAGGAGCGTCTAATAATGAACCACTGATTCCACCAATACCTAAATCGGTATTAGCAATCATCATGAAGTTATAATAGTTGTCTGGGAATGCAACATCATTAACAGTAACTACTACTTGAACGTGATTTACATCATCAACAAGGTTTGTTTCATATTGTTGTTTCAATTCAGCAACCATTGCTTGTGCACCTGTGTTACCACTTGATGCATAAGTTAATGTTAATTCAATTATAGTTGGATCTCCAGCTGTACCAGCGTCATAATGACCGTCAGCAATAGCCTTAACTACAGCTTTTTGGAATAATGCTTTTGCAGCATCTGGGAAGTACCCGAATGATTCTCCAGCATAAGTATCCAATGTAGCTTGTCCAGCAACAGTACCACGTACAGAGATTCCTGATGAACCATCTAAGAAGTACGTAGATGCAAAGTGAGTTGCAGCTGGTAAGTATGTTTTAACTACGTCGATAGCTGCAGTTTCTCTATCAAATCCATAGTATAAAGCTTGTTTCATTTCAGTATATCCTAAGATTGGTTCTGGAATATAAGTTTCAGATAATCCAAATTCAGGATATTGTGCGATATAAGCATCGCGATTCGCAGCAGTACCAAATCCATTGATTTGTAATCTCCAAGTAGTTGCACCTGGGCTTACTTTAACACGTGGATCTTGAGCGAATTCATCAACTCTTGATGCAGGAACAGATGCTGTATCTAAACGTCCAGCTAAGAATTCAGCGAAGATTAGATCAGAACCGTCTATGAAACGATATTGGTATCCAGTGTAATGGAACATTGCACTGTCTGGATGCATATCATTTTTCTTGAAAGTTAATAATTGTCCTGGAGTCCAGTTGTCGAAGTAGTATACACCACTTGAAGCAACTTCTTCAGGAGTTAATCCGTAATCCCCTTCTTCTCCACCAAGTTCTTCAAATAATTGTTGATTGATTGGAGTTAAAGAGTTAGCGAACATATATTTTACGTCGAATTCAGTTTTTTCTGTAGTAAATTCGATTTCTAATACATTTGTTTCACCATCAGCCATACGTAATCCAACTTCACTCCAAGCAATATTTCCTTGTGAGAATTCAGCTACGTTTTTAACACCGTGAGTAATGAAATCCCCACCACCAGAGATAGCTCTGAACCATGAGTTAGATAATGCATGTTCCCATGTCCATAAGTAATCTTCAGCACTTAATACTTCATGTCCAGCAGCAAGCCCTGAAACGTCAGTACTTGGGTGATATTTCCAAGTTAAATCATCTTTAAGAGTGATTTGCCATACATAAGCGTAAGCTTTCCCATTTTCGATTGTTGGGTTTGTAGGCACTGGTACTCCATCAGCTAAAGATGCGTTAATTTCATAACCAGATTTTGAAGCATCGAAGTAGAAGTCATAAAGACCACCAGTAAATAATTCAACAAAATCAGATGTAGCTGAATCATCAGCTTCCCAAGGGTTTAATCCTGTAGGATCTGTATTGAATGAACTACGTCTTGTATATTCACCAGCATTACCATAAACGTCATCGTACATAAGTACTGTTGAATCGTCTTCAGTAAATTGTGAGAAGTCAAAACCAAATGCCATAACTCCATTATACACTTCACTGAATAGTTGTGTTCTTTCAGAGAACATTACACGTGCCGCACTTCTATAAAGAGGTACCCCACCAGCAACTGTATCTAAAAGGTAATTTTCTAATTCAGCAAATAAAATTCCTTTTTGCTCAACACCTAATTTAGATAAATCTACACCACTTAAATAATTAGCTAAGTCTCCTAAGACATTAACTGTAATATTCATTGTAACTGTATTTTCATCGCTATCAGTAACAGATAGTTCAAGGACATAAACACCATTAGTATTAACGTCTACAACACCATCCACTACGATTGAACCAGTTAAATCTCCATCTTCAGCATCAATAGCTGTAACACCATCTAATGGGTCTAATCTAGAACCTAATGTTAAATTGACAACTGCTTGACCCGCAAGAACTGGATCTGTATCAGATACCTCGTCGTCTTTTACACATGCAGTAAATGTTAAAACAAGTCCAAGCATGGTAAGTAATAATAAAAACTTTTTCATAAAATCTCTCCTTTTCTCGTATATATATTAAATTATACCAAAATATGGTAGAAAATAAACATTTTTTTGATTTTTTTAATATGAAAACGATATCAAGTAATTTTTTTACAACTAATTCTTTCTATATATATGAATATAGTTTGAATCCAAAATTAATCTTGATTAATCGTTTGCTAGAATATCTAATAATACTGTTGGATTATAAATATCTTCGATTTCAATTGGGAAATCAGGTTCAATTCCAAACTCAGTATCGTGATAAACATATGGATCCAATTCTGTTCCAGCCCCAGTACGATACGCTGAAACGTTATTACTGCTTGTTGTAAATGCAGTACCATTTGGTAATAAGATAGGCGTAATAGAACAAGCCCCACCACCAGATGTTACACCGATAATTGACCCTAAATCATTTGACATAAAGATTGTAGCCATCTCGTTTGCGGCACTAAATGTCACTGGAGTGATTAATAATGACCATGTTAATGTGTCATATGCATCAATTCCGGGAATTTCTACATAATAGCTTCCATTTCCACCAGTATCGCCATCAATTGAGCTTACGCGGAAAGGATTATCAGTAATAAATCCGACAATTCTGTACAATGCACCTATGTTTCCACCAGTATTCCATGATAAATCTAAAATGATTTCTTCAACGTCTGGTGATTCAGCTATTATCATGTCCAATTGCATTTCCATGAATACAGCACTATCTGAATATACTAAATCTGTAACGTTGACAGTAATTGGCCAACCAGCTTCAAATGTTTCAGGAGCACTGTCTGAAATACCAACATATAATAAATCATATTCAACATCAAATGCTAATTGAATCATATAATCAACTTCACCAACAGTCATTACGTAATAACCGTTTTCTTTTCCTTCTGATGCATTCTCATCAGACATAAATGTGTATCCAGCCGTTTCTAAAGCTTCACCGTAAGTTACTAAATATGCCGCACTAGATCCTTTAATAATAATCTCTAATTGCATACCCTCTTCTGGTGAATTGTTATAATAGAAGAATTTATTTCCTTCAGCTATAACCGGTAGAATACCAGATGCATCATCTACTTCCATTACTTTTTGAATGATTTCTAAGTCAAACATAGTATTTTCTTCTATATCAGCTGTTGAGAAATCATCAAGTGAGAACATAACAGTTGTTTTTTCAGTATCTAAGAACCAGTAATATGGTCTGTTTGGTCCATATGCATTCCAACCACCATCTGGATTTGTTCCCCATTTAGCTGCAATTACATCATCAACATCTACATATCCGCTATAATACCATTGTGTAAAGCGAGTACCATAGAATGATAAACTATTCACTTCAGGTCCATCCCATCTTGATTGGTTGTAATAACTAGGATAACCATAACTTGTATGTGGTTCATCTAATTTTTGTAATAAAAGATCTCTTATCGCATAATCGAAATCTTCTGCGTCTTGAGTTAGTAAATCATCTTTAGCATCAAACAACATATTATAATATGTGTCTACACCCATAATATCTTGTAATCCATATAAGTTATCTAGATCAAATGCAAGCATATTAAATGTATGTACAAGTAAATCTGCAGGGATATCTTCATTGTTCATATCACTACTTCTTATAGATCTCATTTCTTTACTTCCACTTGCAGGTAAACTATAGATTCCAAATAAATCATCAGAGTTATAATATACGTTGTAATATGAAGAACCTGCTAATAACTGGTTAGCCATATAATAAGGAAGAACTACTTCACCTTCATATTCAACAATATCCATATTATAATCATCAAGATCATAAACTACATTGTCACCTTCATCAGTATCTGCTTCAGGATGATCTATAACATATTCAATATGTCTACCGTAATTTGTTTCAGTACTGTATACATATGCCCAGTAAAATGCTGGGTCATTTGTAACTACTGTATTTTCAATTGAATCTACAGTTAGAATTAAATCGTATGTTTCATCTTCGTCTTCATCATAGTATTGATAGAAAATTTCTAACACACCATCTGCTGTTGTATATGTAAAATCAACATCAGGATCAACGAATCCTTCAAGTAGTCCCATGAAATCAGAAACTTTTACATATGGCACTGATCCATTTTCTTCAAAGTATAGATTCAAAGTTCCATCAGCAACATCATATTCAGTTGTTAAGTTTTCAAATGTCAATTCTCTTGATTCAGTGATAACGACTTCACTTGGAGCATCAATTAAAATTTCATACGTCTTAGTTAAACTTTCTTCACCCAAAGTGTATGTAGCCGTTACAATTTCAGTAAATGGTGTCCCACCATGAATTAATGGTAAGATAATTCCTCCATCTGAAATGTACTCTGAATCAAAATCCCAAGATACTCTCGTATCATGTAAATCCAAACGTGTGTCTAGATTAATAAAGTTTTTAGCATCAAACATATGTGCTTCAAATTCTTCAATATCAGAAAGTATATTTTCCGAGTACACTATAGGTATCAACTCCCATAACGCTAGTAAATCTACTTCTCCTTTTATTGCTTGATCAAAATCAAACGTAATTGAATCATCGTCTTCGTACCAATACGAAAACGTAAATCCTTCTTTTGTAGGGTCTGTTGGCGAACTCGCCTTTTCTCCTTCATTTACAGTCAATGTTGTCACAGTTGAACCACCATTGCTGTTGAACGTAATATCATACGTTGTTTTAGAACATGCAGTAAGTGTCAAGGCACTTACCAATACTAATAGTAATACAGTAAATTTTTTCATTGTTTCCCCCTTATACTAAATTAACTATTTTTCTATTTCTAACTATGAAATTCATAGTACTGAAATCATTGTAAACAAAAACCCGGCGTACTAATAGTAACAACCGGGTCGAATATTGAATTTACTCGTAACCAAGTTCCTCTTTCTCGTTCAATACTGCATCTAACGCTAATATTTCTAGTGCAAATGTAAATACATATAAAGCGGTGTATATGTTTGTGATAATTTTATCTAGATTCCAAGCCATTCCTGTACTTGAATTATAATCTTCTGCTAGAGCGAAAATAGGAGTTAATACTGGTGAATATCTTAAAAATATAACAAATGTTAATAAGACTAAGAATGTCTTAACTCTTTTACCAAAATAAAACTCATTTCCAATATTAATCCCAGCTATGAACAATACAATATTACAAACTACTAATAATATATATGCATATCCCGCTGCTGTACTTAAATCAGTACCAGCACCTATACCGGCGTAGATTTCAATTATTAAAAATCCAACGTTTATTCCTAGTAATGAAAATCCTGCAATTTTTAGTAATGGTATCTCTGTTATTGATAACAAAATGATGACTGGAATGCTTGTAATAATCAATTGATTAACAATACTTACAATCATATAACTCAAATCACTATTCAAATTTAGTGCAACCAAGATTTCTGGAACAACCCAGTATGAGAATGCAAATATAAATGTAAATGTTATTCCAAAAACTAATCTTTTCATGTGACTCAGACTCCTAAAATCAAATTTCTTATACCTTGCGTATCATGCTATAACCTTACTTATTATATTTTATCATAATTAGGAACAAACATAAACACTAAAAAAGACCATTTTAAATCAGCAAAGGTATTATATAATAATACCTTATAAAATTAGCACTAAATTTATCCCCTTTTATTCAAAGGATATTCTATCTATATCACACTTTTTATTACTTTTGTAGATGATTATTTATTATTCCCCTGTAGAATTTGTTTGACTTTATCAAACGTTAGATTTATACTATTGACAGTGTGTCAAGATGGAGGGAAAGTATGAGCAAATATGTGAATATTATTTATAAATACAAAACAATTTTAAAAGTAATACTTGTTGTTTCAATTATTCTAAGTATTATTGGAATATTCAAAATGAAAATGAATACAGATTTTGCACTGTTCTCAACAAACAATTCTAAATACCAGGCAAGATTAGATGATTTGAATGACTCTTTTGGGAATCTAGATCAAATCATTGTCGTTGTAGAACATGATGACTTCACTTTGTCTGAGCAAACAGACTTATACAACATCCAAAGAAAACTAGAAACCGTAAACGAAGTACTTCAGATTCAAGGGGTCGCACCATTAAATGTTAATGTTAATGGATCTATTACACCTTTCTTATCTACTTCTACTGAGTTATTGGAAACTTACTACTCTAGTTTTGCTGAGTTTTCTCCTTTGGTTTTACTTGACGGAACGTATTATTCTACTTTCACTATATTTATAGGTGAATCTTTCAATACCCAAGAGGTAAATGAAATAGAGAATTTACTAGATGAGTATAGTTTTGATTACTATATAACGGGAGATACCTATTCTCAATCAAAAATATCTGAGTATATACTGAAAATCCTATTAATCTTACCTCCACTTACTTTACTTACAATACTAGTAGTATTCAGATGGCAAATGAAGGCTATTAAACCAACTCTATTTAGTGTAATACCTGCGGGAATCGGATCTCTATGGACATTCGGATTGGTAGGATGGCTAGGTAATGAAGTTTCTATCTTAACAGCTGTTGTACCGATATTCATTATTGTAATTGGTTCCGCAGATGGACTCCATTTTATGTCTCATTATCAAGACTCAAAATTGGAGAAACTTGATACTAAAACTGCCCTTAAAAAAACTCTTACAATCGTAGGAATTCCAATGATAGTAACAACACTTACATCAATGGTTGGATTCCTTAGTTTATTATCAATGAAAACAGATTCAATTTATGACTTGGCAGTATTTGGTGCAGTTGGAATTCTTCTAGCTGGTTTCGCAACATGGATTGTGTTACCACTTATTCTTTCTCACGAAATTAATGTACTACCAAAAAAAATAAAACCGTCAAAATTCAATATTGAAAGACCATTCAAAGCATTACGAGGAGTACCCTCATTTATTATTATCATCTTGATTTTCACAGTAGCGTCATTCACTATAAGAAATATCAATAATGAATTTAGTCTTTTAATGGTCTACAAAGACAGTACTGAAGTAGCAACCAATGCCAGCAAAGTTCAAGAAATCAATGGTGGAAGCATTCCATTCTTTGTCTCTATAGATTTAGGGGATGACCCCATTTCATTAGAAGAAAAAAATTTGATTGATCTTTATGCACAAGAATTAATGGAATTAGATGAAGTAACCAAAGTAATCAATCCTTATCGTATTTTTGATATTATGTTCCAACAACAAGCATCAGGAGAGATTCCGAATGATCAAATTCTTGAAAACATGTATAATCAATTAAAACTAGATGATACAAATACAATCCATAATCTAATCAATCAAGAAGACAATAAAGTAAGATTACTAGTTTTTTCAACTGATTTGGATAATCAAACACTTCAAACAATTGAAGATTACACAAACACAAAAGAAAATATGTCTATAACCGGTGTTCAGTTCCTTCTAATGGAGTTAAATACATCTATTGGGATGATGCAACTAAATAGTATAATACTTGCTATAGGGCTTGTTATGCTTATGTTACTATTTACACTAAGAAATATTAAAGTAGCAGTAATAAGTATTTTACCAATTCTAATAACTGTATTAGCATTGTATGGTTTCCTTGGATTAAGTGGAATCCCTCTAAACATTACAACGGTAATGATATTCAGCATTACAATTGGAGTCGGGATAGATTACGCTGTTCATTTCAGTAGTGTATACCAATACTACAAAAAACTGGGGCATACGAGTAACGAAGCGGTTGATTTTTCATTCAAAAACTCTTCACGCCCAATCATCACTAATGCCCTTGGAATATCATTAGGTTTAAGCATCATGATGTTATCACCATTAACAATTCATTTAAATGTTTCAATCCTTATGTGGGTAAGTATGATTGTCAGTGTATTTGTTACTTTGACATTTTTACCAACGATACTTGCAAAGTTGAAGGAGTGATACAATGCCAAAAGATATGTTTTATAAGATAAAAAATGAGAAACAACAAAAGATAATAGATGCAGCAATGTTTGAACTTACCACAAAATCATTCACAGAAGTTTCAATATTATCAATATCCAAGAGAGCTGAGATATCAAGAGGATCATTTTATAACTACTTCGATACTGTAGGTGAAATATTAGAGTACTTAATAGATCTATTAAAAAAGGAACGCCAAGTATATGCGCCCAAGTTATTTAAGAAATCTAATAATGATTTATTTGATTTCGTAATAAATCTTATAAAATTTGACTATGATTCTTTTATAAGTAAATCAAGATACTCATTACTTAAGAACTTTTTACAATATCTTTCACTTAGTAATAAATCATTTAAGGACTTTTTCCTTTTAAATGTACTCGACCCAATTCTTTCATCTTCAGATGTGGAGTTATATGATACAACTAAATATAATGTGACTGAAGAAGAGTTTTATCAGGCAATCGAATTATTAGGTCATACAATAACAAGCATCCTGATTTCAGGTGAGAAAAACAGTTTATCCAAGAATGAAATTTTCATCAAACTTGATTTTACTGTAAACTTGGTAAAAAGTGGGTTACAAAATTACCAAAAATAAAAAGGAGATTTTTCTCCTTTTTTATTTGTTAGAAATATAGTTATTTAATCATCTTTTGTTTCAGTTATGTGCCAATATAGTCCACAGGTCGAATCATATTGAATGTTCTACCATATTCAGCTATAGATAATAGTTTTAGTTTTATGTTAAATATACTTAAAACCTTATTGTCCAAATTTTATTGAAAACCCAAATCTATACAAAACTTCTTGATATCTCAAAATTAATACTAGATAAGAATGTTCCTATTCCTTTAATTATTATATGATTACTCCGAAAATTTATAAACTACATATACGATAATAACACCGTAAACTCCACCCACTATGAATCCAATTAAGTCCTCGAAGCTTGTTGCACTATAGAATGCAAATGATATAAGTAATCCAATACCAAACCCTCTGATAAGCAGCGTTTTTAAATCTGCAGTATATGTTAACAGTCCGAATACAAATCCCATCAAAAATCTATTGAACCAAAATGCGAATAGATACCCTAAGGATAACTCTCCACTAGTTCTTAATGTCGCACCTACAACACAAATAATCCCAAGTATAGAACCTGTGATTAGTGTAATTGTCATTTTTTTCCTCATAATAAGTCTCCTTAAGAATAAATCCTATAGATTGCGATGAGTCCCATCACAATATGGTTTATTTTCAGTTTGTTTACATGTGCATAATTTCCGAGTTACATCTTCTTTAACCATTACCGGCACAGGTTCACAAAAATAACCTTCATGTGATCCATCGCAAAAAGGTTGTTTCTTGCTTTGTCCACATTGACACCAGTAATACTGTTTTCCTTTTTTAAGTTCAACAGCAATAGGTTTAAAACTCTTTTTCTCCATATCATCACACTCCTTAATTAATTATACCATATTGTAAGTTTTATACTAACTCACATGATTTTATATCCCCGCTTAAAAAAAGGAATCCAATTGGATTCCTTTAATATCTTTTTAAAGAGTCTTCAATAATATTCCAAAACTTTTTAACATCAATGTCTTTTGCTACATATATGTTTTTCTCTAATTTCAAGTAATCAAATATATCACAATTTGTTCTTCCGTAACTAGTGCTGTGTGATATATCAATATCACAATGTACAAAGACAACTTCAAGTAAAGTTGGATCTATTAAATAAGCAATTGTGACTGGATCATGTAAAGGTGATCCTTCAAAACCAAATACTCTTTTTTGATTTTCATTAAATACTTTCATCAGTTTTACAAACATATCAGAAACATGATTATTTACTTTTTCCATTCTCTCAATGATCGCTGGATACGTTAATACTTTTCTAGTAACATCTAATCCCACCATTGTTACTTTTACATTAGAATTGAAGACAATGTGAGCTGCTTCTGGATCACAATAAACATTGAATTCTGCTGCAGGAGTTACATTACCATTTTGAAAACTTCCACCCATTAAAACAACTTCTTCAATATTATCTAATATTCTTGGTTCCATTCTAATAGCTAGGGCTAAATTTGTCATTGGTCCTGTTGTTACCATTGTAATCTTCTCTGTACTATTCATAACAGATTGAATGATAAAGTCCACTGCATGTCTAGAATCAAAATCTATCTTTAGTTCTGGAAAGTCAAAGCCATCTAGTCCTGATTCACCATGAATCGCATCACATATTTCTACTTCTTTTATAATCGGGTTAGTAGCTCCTAAACAAACTGGTACATCTAGCTCTAAAAACTGTACAAGATTTAGTGCATTTCTTCCTGTTTTTTTTAATGTTTGATTTCCTGATTCAACTGTAATTCCTAATAACTCGAACTCAGGGTTGTTTCCAACTAAAATAATCGCAACTGCGTCATCATGACCTGGGTCACAATCCAATATCATTTTTCTCATATTTATAAACCTATTCAGTATAATGAAACATACTGAATATTCCTTTCTATCTAAGCTCCTGTATATAATCAATTCCCTTATGTTATTTTATCATAGAAATAGAACACAGTAAATAGTTCTTAATATATGGTATAATGTCTATATATATAGGAGGGGAAACAATGAACATTAAGCATTATATTGTACCACTGATTATTTTTGTTGGAATTGGATTTGTTGGTTATTTAATCACCAATACGTTATATCTATGGGATACTTCGTTTTGGTTAATGACTACAGGAGTATTGAACTCAATTGCATTCGTACTATACATGTTTTATAATCCTAGAGATTCCGATATGCGCAAACCTAAAAAAGTCCTTTTAGGATGGATGGTAGTTGAAAACGAAGAAAAAAATAGATTTGATTACAGTAAATCTTCTGGAGATTCTTTTGTTGATAGTATGGGATATGGTTTTAATCCTCCTAATTTAGTTGGGTTAGCATTAGGTATTATATTTATATTGATTAGTATAGCATTATAGAAACATTTTAAAAAGAAGCCAATTTAGCTTCTTTTTTTTGTTATATGTTCTAGAATTTGTTTAATGTTCTCCTAACAATCTAAGGAATGCTTACATTTTTTTCGTTCTATTATTCAGATATATACCCCAATTCTTTTCAGGGTCATTTTCATTTGGGCTACCTTTCCAAAATTCATCAAATGCTTCAAATATAAAAACAAGAGTATCATTTTCTTTAGCCCAGTTTGTGATTCCATTTACATATATTGCCTGATTCTCAATAGTTGCCCAATGCTTTGGAATTCTATTTTCATCAGTCTTTGTAGGCCATCCAGCTTCTGTGATTATAATCGGTTTGCCAATATATTGATTCTTGATTAAATTGAAATGTTTACTAGTCTCCTCAATCGCATTATCCAACTCAACATCATTCCATACTGGATAACTGTGAATCGAGATAAAATCTACAGCAGCAGCTGTTTGTTTCAAGTCATCAACCCAGTAAACCCATTCTTCACAAAAGGTAACTGGTTGTGTGACTTCTTTCTTAATCATTAACACTAATTCAGCGATACGTTTGTCGCTCACTCTGTTAATATTCCATTTTGAGCGAGCTTCATTTCCTGCTGAAATACTAAATACGATAGCCTTATATGTGTTTGCTAAGTCTATTACTTTTTTTGCTCTTGCATTATTAACTTCAATATTCTCTACAAAGATATTTGAATCTATAATCCCAAACATTACATGAGCAATATGATTTTCTTCAACTACCATATACATACTAAGCATTACTTTCAAATCGAGTTTCTTCTCATCAATGATACTTAATATGTCTTCTGTGTGTATTGAAGTATCATAAATCCTTATATAACTATAATCTTTCTCTAGGATTAATAAATCTTCAAGAACTTGTTCCCTTGAGGGAAACGTTCCATTTAACTTTGAATGTTCTTTTCTATACCCTTGATAGCAAATAGAATTACCGAATTGAAACATATAAATCACCTCTTCGTTGGTTTCTTAAAACTCTGTGTGTAAACTACTTATTGTATTGATATAAAATAACACCTGAAATAATAATAAAGAGCGAAAGTAATTGTGGTAAACTAATCGGATTTTTTATTGCTCCAAGTAATCCAAAGTGATCAATTACCTTTGACACAATTAACTGAATAATTACTGATATCATTATCGTAGTAAAAGCCCCATTTATTACAAAACTTTTTGAGATTGAGAAGATGATAAGAACTCCCATAGAACCTGCAAGTATTGGAAGAAGATTTATGCTAGACATAAATTTAAAAGTAGCATCTCCTCTTAATAGATACACAACTATCGCTACCATTAATCCAAACAAATGAACTAAAATTACTGTTTCCAATGAACCTACTTGTTTGTTTAGTTTTCCACTAAAAGCCGTTTGAAACGTTATTGCTATACCTGCGATGACAGGTAAGATTAGATACACCATTTTTTTATTCCCCAATTTCATTTTAAGAGTCTTCATATATTACCTCTATTGAATTCTTTCATTAGTATTTATTTAAAATCTATCTTCATTATAGAACATAAGAGTTAAAATGTTTAGAACAATATATAATCAGACAAAACACAATAGAATAAATCTGTTTTGACACACCATTTACTGCTTCTTTACATTTCTTTTGTACTGTGTGTATTTTAATTTAGGAAGTATGCTATAATATTGTAGATTTGGAGTGATATAGATGAAATCTATTATATCAAAAATTAATACTTGGTTTTACTATGGATGGGTAATCGTTGCAGTGAGTGCTCTGACCTTCTTCTTAAGTGCACCTGGGCAGTCATATTCGATAAGTTTGTTCATCAAAGAATATATTATAGAATTTGGGTTCTCGAATACTGAAATTGTAGTTGCATATAGTGTTGCAACACTAATCAGTGGGGCTCTATTAGTTTTTATGGGGAAAGCCATTGATAAATACGGTGTCAGAAGAATGTTAATCATCGCAACAATTATGCTTGGACTCACAACGTTTTTTAATAGTTTTGTTTCCAGCATATATATGATATTTTTTGGTTTTATCCTATTAAGATACTTTGGACAAGGCTCTATGACCTTGATTCCAAGTACACTAGTATCTCAATGGTTTGAAAGACGAAGAGCTTTTGCGATTAGTCTTGCGACTATTGGAGGGGTTCTAGCAATGCTTATTGTTCCCTCATTAAACGTTTGGATGATATCTAGTATAGGATGGAGAAATGCTTGGCGAATATGGGGATTAGTATTAATAGTAGGATTTGTCCCTATTGCTTTCTTTTTCACATCAAACAAGCCTGAAGATCTTGGAATGACAATTGAAAATGACTTACCATCTTCTAAAGAAAACGTTGAGAACAGCTTAGATGAGATCAGTAGAACAAGTTTCTCATTAAAAGAAGCAATTAGAAAAAAGGAATTTTGGATTGTCGGAATGATTAGTATGATTCCTGCAATGTTTAGTACTGCTTTGGCAATACACTTTTATACAATTATGGAGTTAAGAAATATAGATGAAAAACATGCAGCTATAATAATAGGTTTATTAGCATTACCAGCATTTATTATGCCATTTGTATCTAAATTAGTTGTAGAGAAGTACAAAGATAAATATATATTGTCAGTTACTTTATTGATGACAATAATGAGTATGATTTACTTAATATATGGAATAACTAACATAACCACAGCAGTTATCTTTATAATTTTCTATGGTATAGCTGTAGCTGTTCAGTCTTTAACGACAAATGTAATCTGGCCAGAATATTTTGGCCGACAACACCTAGGCAGTATTCGTGGAGCTGCTACAGTATTTATGGTAATCGGAAGTGCCCTTGGCCCTCTTCCATTTGGAATAGTATATGACATTACTGGAAGCTTTAGTATTGCAATATCTGGAATGATAATTTTCACTTCAACAGCCTTATTACTATCATTACTGATTTCTAAACCAGAAAAACAACAATAGTAAATTAAAAGCATCAATCTTGTGATTGATGCTTTTTTTATACGCGATTGTCTGATCAAATCATATTCTTAAGTCATTTTGTCTAGTGCGGTATTGATTTGTCCTTTGTACACAATGTACTTGGTTACTAAAAACTCTGAAACAAGATTCGAAAACATTGTGATAAACAAGACTAGATATGGATTCCAATCAATATTTGTAAGTGCTGCTCCCCACCAAGTAGAGAGTGGTGTAAATATCAAATAGTATATTGCAATTTTCGTCATCGCCACAGATACATTCGCATCTGACTTAAATGTGAATTTGCGATTCAAAGTGAAATTCCAAACAACTGATAAAATGAGTGCAATCAAATATGATGGCCAATAAACAAATTTAGCTATTTCAAATAATAGTGTAAATGTGATTGCTTGTATAATTCCGGCTGACATTGAAAACAACAAAAATTTGATCATATGTACTAAGTTTTCGTTCTTAATAGGTTCATTCATTATTGTTCCACCTTTTTTGTCTTTATGAGAATTATAGCACATTCATATAAAGTATACAAAAAGGATTTACCCCACTTGGTAAATCCTTTTTTTTAGGTTTGAATATCTTTCTTTCACAAATGGAATATCTGACATTCCAAATTTGCTAGTAAATCTTTCATTGTTTAGGAATGTTCCATTCTCATAATGTGTTTCAATCAAGTTGAGTACTTCTTCACTCTGAGTTTCTTGATATATAACATACCAGTCCAATAAATGACTAAAATATATTTTTTCATTATTGCTTTTCACATTAGAGTTTATATCTTCTTTGTCAAAACTGTAAATGAATGATTCTTCAAAATCACATTTGAGATTGCAAATTATATTGATTGTTTGATCTACCATTTGATAACTTGAATAATAATCTGTTTGATAGTTATCATTGTTTTCAACTTCTAATTTCTCAGCTAATTCACTCATTATTTTATTCACTTCTTCAATTGAGTCTTCTGATACCATAATATCTAATTGATCAAAGCCAATCTCAATTCCATATCTTTTCAATAAGTATGACCCACCAATTGCCCAAGTTAATTCTCTTTTGTTAAATTCTTTTGCTATTAATTCTATTACTTTTTTCATTTTTTCTCTCCTGTTTTCTTATTCTAGAGTTCCTTGTAAGAGTCTTCATATATATTACCTCTTGCTAGCTCTTCTAATTCATTTATATTCAAAATTGTTATTCTGTTTTTTTCTCTTACAATTATCTGATTATCAGATAGCTCTTTTAATGTCCTATGTAAATGTCTATATGAAGTTCCTAGATTATCACTTAGCTCTTGTAAGTTATTTAACATAACAATATTTTTTGTTGTTTTATTCTTCATCGATAATAAATAGCTTGCCAATCTTGTTTGCATTGAGTAAATCAAATTTAATCCTGTCTTGCTGTGACTTGATAGAAGTCTCATACTTAAATGCTTTATCAGGTAGTCTCTAAACTCAAAACATTTTTTGTATCTTCTATCCAACTCTTTAAAACTAATCTTGAACAGCTTTACCTGGTTTACAGCACTCACTGATCCTGAAGCATGAGTTAATCCATTAATATACTCAACATCTCCCATTGAACTTAAACCATCAACAAACTGAAGTAATAAGGTTTTACCGTTTTCATATTCTTTATATACTTTAGTTTTACCTGAAAGCAAGAAATACATATGCTCTATTGAATCAGATTCTGAAATGATAAATTCTCCCTTGTTATATGTTTTAATATCCAATTCATCAAAACTATGTTTGATTAATACATTTTTTAGTAGAAAGTTTATGTTCAATTCCATTTCATTCTGCATGATATACCTCCTTATTCCATATTTCATTGTTGTTGATAACTTTATTATATATCATAATATGCAAAAAGTTTAGGACATTCGTCCTAAACTTGCGTTTGTTTCATAAAGATCTGATCTTTAAAACTATTTGCTTGATTAAAGCTATTTCTGTTCTGAATGAAATCCTTTTAAATTGAATCCTTTTATTATAAGGAAAACTCCAAGAACTGCTTCATTTAAAGCCAACGGTATATTCATTGCTATATATGCAGGTGATAGTGGTTCAAATCCAAATAGAACCATATATGCTGCTATCATGTAAATTATACTGGCAATTAATCCCCATATTGAAAGCCATGTTGGAACTAACTTTGTTTTGTATAAAACATAATATAGAATTAATGCCGCAATACTAAATACTACCATATCTAAAGCAACATGACCTAAATAGTCTCTTGCTTCTAATAATAGATGACCTATACTATTGTTAAATTCAGTATCTAAGATGTTTTTAGACAAGGAAATAAAAGTTAAATAGACAACTGCGTTTATAATGAAAATGAATCCCTCCATAAATCGTAATCCAACATAACCTAATGCTAAAGCAGGACTTTTTTTCTTTAATACAGGATATAAGGCCAAAGAGATGATCATGACACTTAGTGCCATAAACATAGTAGCAATTGCCCCAAATTTAATCGATAATTCATTTTGAGATATTAATGTAAAATCCAAGTCTTGAATATGCACTTCTGTTAATGATAAAGATAGTATTCCAAATATAATAGCTAACAGGAATCCAGATCCAGCTATAATAGCATTTCTTTTATAATTATTCATAATTTTCTCCTAGTTTTTTTTTAGCAAAGTCAAGTTGTATATACACAGTGTATGTCAAACTTTACACAATGTCAAGTTTATTTTACACACTTTTAAAACTATATCTTCTATTTACAAAAAAATAACTGAAATATAGCACTTTCTTTTGAAGTGTTATTTTTCAGTTTCTTTTTGCTGATCATTTAAATGATCTTTTCAATTGTTCTTACATTTCATTACAAGTCTTTTGACTTTAGAACCTGATTAACTAATACGTCAACAACTTCCTTATCAAATTGTGTTCCACTATACTTTTGCAACTCAGCAATTGCCTCTTCTGATGACAACGGATTTAAACGATATGGTCTCTTTGCTGTCATAGCATCAAAAGCATCAGCAACAGCAATGATTTTAGACTCAATTGGAATTTGATCCCCTTTTATTCCATTAGGATATCCTTTTCCATCAATACGTTCATGATGATGAAGTACTCCTGCTGCTAATCTTGCATATTCATGTGAAGAATTTAACATTCTACTTCCTGATAATGAATGTTGTTCAATGATTTTTCTTTCTTCATCTGTTAGTTTTCCTGGTTTATCTAGTATATGCAAATCAATTACAATTTTACCAATATCATGGATCAATCCCATCGTTTTGATATCATTAGAATTTGTTTTAGAGAATCCCAGTTTCTTAGCAATAGAAACTGAAAGTTCAGATACTCTTGTTGAATGCTCTTTAATCGCAACACTTTTTTCAAACAATGTAGTCATAATTGTATTGATTGTTTGCCCACGAATACTATGAATTTCTACGAGTTTATTCTGATACATTGATACTTCAGCTGAAGTGAATATTTCGCTTATATCTTCATGCTCTTCTGTTTTTGTATTTGATCCAAACGATACAGATACAACTCCATACTCAAAAGAAGCTTTCTTAATCTTATAATGAATTCTACTAATCAATTTCTCTGTGGCTGCTGCTCCTGTGGATGGTACCAATATGGCAAATTCATCTCCACCCCATCTAGAAGCGATATCATTTCCCCTAATACTTGTCGAAATAATATCACCAATCATCTTAAGTAATTTATCACCAGCCAAATGACCAAATGCATCATTGGTTAGTTTTAATCCATTTACATCTCCCATAATAATCGATAAAGGTAGATTTCTAGGATTATCTAGCCTTTTTAATTGTTCTTGGAAAAACCTTCTATTATATAACCCAGTTAGTGGATCATGATAACTCATATGAATTAATGCTGCCTCTTTTTGCTTCAATTCCGTAACATCCCTAACAAAACCTAAAACTTTGATTGGTTCCCCTAAAGAATTTTTGATCAAATGTGCATTGGAATGTATATGTTTCAGTTTGGTTGTGGTATTTATTCTGAAATACACATCATAAGGATCTCCATTTTTAATCAAATTCAAAAGTCCTTGTGTAATGATATCTTTATCTTCTGATACAATCAAATTCTGAGTCTTCTCTAAATCAATATACTCAGATTCTCTTGGCAAATCATATATATTAAATGCTTCTTGAGAAGCCCAGATTAAATTGGTTTTCAAATCTAATTCCCATGTACCAACATTTGCAATTTTTTGTGTTTCATCAAGCAAATCAAATGTTTCAGATAATCTTGTTTGTTTCTTTATCATTTCTGTAATATTAAAGAAACTAATAATTACTTCTTCAATCTTGCCTTGATCATCTATATAAGGTGTTCCATTTACGGACACCCAAACGATCTCACTGAAAACTGGATTATACACGCCCAAAATTATATTTCTAATTTGTTCTCCTGATGACAATACTAAATTTACAGGATACTCTTCAAGAGGCAAAGGCTCTAGATTTTCTCTAACAAACTTCCATGTAGGATCTATTGCTTTTTTTCCTTTAATCATATCATCTGAAAGTCCTAGCAATTCACAAGCTTTCTCATTGTTCATGATGATTGATGTGTCTGCCGCATGTACAATTACTCCTGCATCTAAATTATGCACAAGCTCACGATATCTCTTTTCACTTGTTAGTAATATATTTTTCAATTCTTCCTTTTGATTTAGTTCGTTTTCAATTTCTCTTTCTGCAACAATTCTTTCCGTTACATCTCTTGAAAAACCAGTAGCTCCAATTATTATTTTATCATCATTGTAAATAGGATTAAAAGATGACTCGTAATATAGTATATATTCGTCTCCATATTCTTCGAGTACAGTATGAGACTGTCCTGACAATGCTAAATCATGGTTTCTTTTTGCCTTATCTCTATCATCTATAATATTAATATAATTTAAAAGATTTCTACCAATTTCAACATCTTCGTTATACAAAAGTTTCATCGCTTTTTTAAATGCTTCGTTAAAATAAAGATAACAGTAATTTTTATCTACAGACCAAATCACTATGTCTTTAAAGCTTTCAAGACTAGCATGTAATAAAGTTTTTGAATTCCTAACTAATTCTTTTTCTATTTTAAGCTCGTTATTAACGACCACTAGTTCTGCTGCTCTTTTTTCTTTCTCTTCATTCTGAAAAGTTAACTCTTTGATAAGGTTATCTTTATCCCAGTTCATAATAAAATATAGGACTTCCATTTTAGATGTAGGATTCTCTCTGATTATATAATCAAAAACCGTCTTAACTTTATAATCTATGTTTCCATACTTCATAAGATCGTATTCTTCCATATATTTATATAAAGTAGGTCGTGAAAAGCCCAAATAAGTAGAAAGTTCTGTTATCTTTATTCCCAAAGCTTTTATCATCTCTCTCATAAATACACCTCTTTTACTTAATCATAGACTATTTTACATAATATGTAAAATTATTTTACTATTTTGTAAATATTATTAATTCAAATTACAGTATATAAGATTTCTCTATCGGAATACAAACGAGTGTCTTTGAGGCTATTTGAAATCTCCTATGTCTTATTTCCAATTTCCCTCCATTAGTTAATGAAAAAAGACTCTGATAAATTCAAAGTCTTTTTTTTATAATCCTGTATTGTCGCAATCTTCTAAAGTAACAAATAATACAACTTATAAGTAATTGATATTCTCAATAGTTCATTGAGTTTACTATTATCTATTTAGAAACCAAGTATTAAGCATACATCTAACTTTAATTATATAGTTTCTTCATTTACATTTCCATCATGTTATCTGTAAATAAAAAAGAGCATAAATTAACATACTCTTTTTTTTTATTAATTAGTTGAGTTGAGAGTTCCTGATAGATAACCTTATCAACAACAATAGGATTAATCAGTTTGCTCTAGTTGTTGTAATAAGTCTTTAGTATTTATAGTTACAGTAATATACACCTAAACAGTATAGAGAATATTTTCTTATTTTAGATCTAGTTTTACTCACCTACGCTATTAAATATGAATACTCATTAACTACTGCATTAATAATTGCTTCAACTTGATTAGAAACTGTTTTGTCACCAATTGCATAATTAAATACTTTCCCGCTTTCATCTCGTACCATAAATTGGTTTTCGCTTAAATGAAGGAATCCTACATTAGTCGAATCTACAAAATCAGTGTTAGTCCAGAATAATGTAATTTTATCCTTATAAGGTCTTCCATTATGGGGGCAGAAAGTAGCACAGTTACCACATTCATTACACATACTATCAATATGAATAATTTGTTGTTTCTGCTCGAATAAATCTGATGCAACTTCAATACTTATATTAGCTCTATTCGGACAAACATCTGCACATATATCACAAACTTGATCACATGTTAAGCAACGTAATCCTTCAAATTTTGCTTCTAATCTTTCCTGCAAAGTACCTTTCCTATCATATAATACATCTTGATTTTCAAGGACTTTTGTTTTTGCAAAATCATTATCTAGTCCTAATTTATTTAAAACATCGATAGAAATCAGTTTAGCGTCTGCAACAGCTTTAACAATAGTTTTAGCTCCTGCTTTACCGTCCCCAGCTACATAAACATTTTCTACTGAAGTTTCATTTTTATCATTGATTCCCGGGTAACCCCAGTTATTTAAATTGATATTATTTCTTTCATAATCAGATTTATTTACTTTAGTTCCAATAGCATTAATTATAGTATCACATTTCATTTTAAATGTTTCATCTGTTGAAGAAGCTTTATTATTAACTAGTTCATTTTTCACACAAGTCAAAGTTTTTCCATCAAATTCTTTCGGTGATGTTAAAAATTTGATAATTACTCCATCATTAATTGCCAAATTTATTTCTTCAGCAGTGGCAGGCATAACTCTTCTTATTCTACGGTAAATCAATGTAACATTCTCAACACCAGCAGTACGTTTTGCACTTCTAGCACAGTCCATAGAAACATCACCACCACCAACTACTACAACATCTTTCCCAAGATTTAATGATAAATTACTTTCTTTAGATTTTTCGAGAAAGTCTAAAGCCTCATAAGCTAACTCTTTACCTGTTGTTAATGGGTTGAATCCTTTTAACCAAGAGCCAATCGCAATTACAACATAGTCATAATCTTTTTTTAACTCCTTAACATTAAAATCAGCAGATACACCAAAATTGAAATTAACTCCTGCTGCTACAGCCAAATTATAATCTTTGGAAATCATTTCAGTAGAAATTCGAAATTCAGGAATTACATAAGTAACTACACCCATCGGTTTATCACGTTTTTCAAAAACATCAACATGCACTCCATTACGTCTTAAGAATAAGGCAGTTGAAGTCCCTCCACATCCAGCACCAATAACAGCTACTTTTTTTGCAGTTTTAAGCTCCATGATTTCTGTTTCTTTAATAAAATTATCCTGAGCAGCCAAGACTGCTACTTTCTTGACATCTCGAATAGATAAACTTTCATCATAATCTACTCTTGTACAAGCACTTTGGCACTGATGATCACAAATAGTACCAGTAATCGCAGGCATTGCATTGTCATTCGAAATTATATCAAACGCTTCTTTATGTTTTCCCTCAGAAACTAGTTTTAAATATTCGGGAATTTGTTGTTCTATCGGACAACCAACATCAGTTGCATTGCAGGGTGATTTAAAACAATCAAATAAAGGTAACTCAGATCCGGATTTTCTTGATCCAATTTCACGAATATACTTCTGATTATATTTACTACTAGTTAACCCTTCAACAATTGTCGAAAGTTTACTAGTATTTATCTTCTTAAATTCATTATCTAATAGTGGCTCACAAATTTCAGCCATTTGTTTTAGTCTTTCATATCCACCAGGTTTTAGTAAAGTAGTACATACTGTAACTGGACGGATCCCTGTTTCAAAAATAGTTTTAATATTTAAAGCATCAGCTCCACCTGAATAAGATAATGGCATCTCACCATTAAAAGCTTCTGCTAGATGTTGAGCTAAACTAATACTAAGTGGGAATAAAGCACGCCCAGACATATACATTTCCTCCCCAGCAAGTTCTGAACTTTTTATTTCTACTGGAAAAGTATTTGTTAGTTTTAATCCAAAAGTTAATCCATTTTCTTTTGCTAATTTCTGTAAATGTGTGAACATTGGGATTGCGTCTTTCCATTGTAAATCATCTTTGAAATGATGTTCATCAAATGATAAATAGTCATACCCCAATTGATCTAAGGTTTTTTTAGCATAATCATAGCCTAGTAATGTTGGATTACATTTAACATACGTATGCATACCTTTGACAGTAACTAAATGTTCAACAATTGAATTGATTTCCTCAGGAGGGCAACCATGCATTGTTGATATTGTTATACTTGGCGAAATTTTTCCTTTAATGCTCTCAATATCTTTGATAGTAACATTATCGAAAATATCAATGTTTTCTAGTAAGTATATTTTACATTCATTCCAAATTTTAGTATTAGAAGCATCAAGCATATCATTAATAAAAGAATCTATTTTCGGTGTTTTAATTCCTTCTAATGTGTATCCTACAGAGATATTAAAGATAAAGTCGTTAACATCAGAAATACCTAGTTCTTTTGCCACTACATGAATTGCAATCCAAGCTTTAATGTACTCATCACGAGCTTCTTCAACTTTTAATTCAGTAGACCATTCAACGTTGTATCCTTCATCTTCCACGTTAATACATGGTCTAGGGATGCATGCAGCTAATTCTTCACCATCCATGATTTGTACAGTCTTTAATTCCATAAATCTAGCACCAGCTAAGTAAGCTGCGATAATATTTTGAGCTAATTGAGAGTTAGGTCCAGCTGCTGGCCCTGCTGGTGAGCTAATGCTTTCACCAAACATCTTCATCTTTGATCCAGATTTATTTCTATAAAATTTGTTTGTGTGGATACCAAAAATCGAGTTAGAGTTTTGATATTCAGTTTTCATCCAACTAATTAGTTTATCAAACGAAATAGGTCTCATTTCTGCGCTCATAATTATGCATCTTCTTTCTGGATATTTTCCTGTGGTTTATTTGAATATTTCTTTTCTTCTTTATATTTTTTCGATTACTTGTTTTTGTATACTTTATAATCACCAATAAGTTTTACACCTTGACAAAATTGGACTAAGTGATTTTTAAACAGTGGTTAGCCAATTTTCCCTCTGCATTCTATTGTATCACAAGACTAAGCTTGTTGTAAGGACAAATTTGTCCCTTTATTCATTAAGTTATTCAATCTAAAGTTCAATTGATTTTGTTTGTTTTAATCTTGCTTCTAGATGTTTTAGAATGACAGGTTATTAGTAGATAGGTAATATTCGTAATCATAAAAGTCTAGACCTTTTACTCTTGTCTTCCATCTCCACGCTATTACATCATATAATTTCCAAGCAAACAAAATGAACCAGTAATTACAAATTCATGTTGTAACAATCAACATAATAAGTAGTTGAGTTATTCACCTTAACAAGATCAACCTTGTCAGTTTTCTTGAATCCTTGTCTTTTGTAATACTTAACAGCTTTTTTATTTTTTCTTAAAACCCATAAAAAAATCTCGGTAGCGCGCTTCTGATTTGTAATCAAGTGCTTAATTAGTTCTGTGCCAATTCCAAAGCCTCTGTACTCCTTAAGAATATAGAGTTCATGAATTTCCAGTTGATTTTCGAAAAGTTTATAAAAAAGAAACCCACAAATTTTATTATCAGCTTTTGCAATATATGTTGTACTAATTTTAAGTTCAGCATCATTCATTAGTTTTTCTTTTGTGTTATAATCTAAAAAATCATTGCACATTATATTTTTATAAGTGTCATACCATGCTTGATAGTGAACCATACCTATGTTGGAAATATCATCTATCTCAGCGCTTGTAACTAATATATCAATCATACTATCACTCCTTATAGTAGTATAACATAGTATTTTGCTTGTACTCTCAATCCTTTTCATACAAGAATCATCAATCAACCAGAAAATGTATTAGACAATCTCTACTTAACTCAACAAAAGCAAACAAAGTAATTAAACTAACAAATAGAAAAAGACTTTGGAAAATCCAAAGTCTTTTTTAAAATGCAATATCCTATTGCTACAATCTTCTAAGGTAACTTGTGCTTATAACAAATGCAAATAACGATATAATCGTAACTATTAGTAGGATTTTATATCCCAGTAATCCAAATGTGGCAAAGAGACCAAGACCAATTATACTTCCCATCATTAGTATTAAAAATGTTTTGTCATCATGTTTCTTTATCTGTGCTTTTGTCAAAACTATTTCAGTGTCACTACTCTCTACTTGCAATATTTCATCTATAGTAATTTGATAATAACCAGCAAGATTTGCCAAAGTTTCTATATCCGGAATACTATCTCCTTTTTCCCATCTTGATACAGCTTGGTATGTTACCCCCATCTCTGTAGCAATTTCAGCCTGAGTTTTTCCTTTTTCTTTTCTCTTTTGTTTAAGATAATTTCCGATTTTTGTATTTTCCATAATAC
>SDWO01000074.1 GCA_004195325.1 Candidatus Izemoplasma acidinucleici
CTGAAATGGAAGATTTTAACAATACTATAAATCAAATTGATCTTTGGTTTAGTGAGAGAGAGGAAATATTATAATGAAAATAATGGCTGTAAATGCAGGTAGTTCATCTTTAAAATTCCAATTATTGGAAATGCCTAATGAAACTTTATTGGTTAGCGGAGTTGTAGAAAGAATTGGATTGCAAGATTCAATATTCACAATTAAGTTTAATGGAAAAAAAGATAAAGAGATTACTAACATAAAGAATCATAACCAAGCAGTTGAGATGCTTCTCAGTAAACTTATTGACTTAAATATTTTATCGTCTCTTGATGAAATTGAAGGTGTAGGACACCGTGTAGTACATGGTGGAGAACAGTTTAGTGATAGTGTAATAATTACAGAAGAAGTAATCAAAGCAATTGAAGACGTTAGTGATTTAGCGCCTCTACATAATCCAGCAAACCTTACGGGAATTCATGCATTCTCAAATGCATTACCTAACATTAATGGTGTAGCAGTGTTTGATACAGCATTTCATCAAACAATGGATCAAGTAGCCTATATGTATAGTGTTCCTTATGAATGGTATACGAAATACGGGGTTCGTAAATATGGATTCCATGGTACAAGTCACAAATATGTAAGTTTAAGAGCTGCGGCGATACTAGGCAAAGAAGTTGAAGACACGAAAGTAATAGTTTGCCATATTGGAAACGGTGCTAGTTTATGTGCTGTAGATGGTGGAAAAAGCATTGATACTTCAATGGGGTTCACTCCTCTTGCAGGAATACCAATGGGAACAAGAAGTGGAGATATTGATCCAGCAATTGTTCAATACATCTCACAAAAAGAAAAATTAACATTAAATGAGGTAGTAGAAATATTAAACAAAAAATCTGGATATCTTGGATTAAGCGGATTATCAAGTGATAGTAGAGATCTTTGGGAAGCTGCAAAAGCTGGAGAAGCTCGTTCAATTTTAGCTGTTGAAAAACAAGGAAAAATGATTGCAGACTATATTGGTGCTTACTATTTAACTCTAGGAGGTTGTGATGCGATATGCTTCACTGCTGGTATTGGAGAAAATGCAGGAGAAACTAGAAAACTTGTAGCAGATAGATTATCTGCACTGGGTATATATTTAGATGAAGAGAAGAATGATATACATGGTGAAGAAGCTGTGATATCAACTGATGCTTCTAAAGTGAAATTATTACTAATTCCTACAAATGAAGAAGTGATGATCGCAAGAGACACTGTAAGATTAATTAAATAAAAAAGTAAAAGACAATTTATATCGGTACTATCCTTATACAAAAGGAGGTATTATATGAAAAAAATTGTCTTTTTTATTTTACTATTTATGGTCGTACCTAGAACTATAAACGCAAGTCCAATAATTAGAGAATGTGGAACAGGGGAGATTGAAATTGATTACCAATCCACTAAAGGTATCATCGTTGTTAAAAGAGGAACTGAGCCCTTCTTGGTGCATTTAGAAGATGATAATGCAAGTTACTATATAAATGAAGTAAACTGCGAAAATGGAAACTATGTTATATATGGATATGCACATTTTCATAGTGCGGACACATATTACGACCCATTAATTATTGTTCTTAATGATAAAGGAGAACAAATACATCTCATCTCAAATGATTTAGGAGAGCTTGAAGAAGTAGTGGAAGTATTATGGTTTGATAATGTTTATGGTGTAATCACAGAACAAATTTCTTATGAAGATGATCCCCAGTTTTTAAATTCATATGTAACTTTATATGATAATAATTTCAATATACTAGAAGAATACATCTTCATGGAGGATTTCACTGAATCTATTATTCATGAATCAATGTTGATTATCAACTATAACTATGATGATGAATACGATATAGGGATCAAGTCAAATGGTGAAGAAGTTTTTACTGAACAGATTTTTGAATTTGACTCAGACTATTATGGTGAATTGTACATTCCGTACATTAATGCGGCTTATATAAATAATGAAGAACAAGTAAACGGAATAACACTGGTGTACCCAGGGATCTATGATTTCTCGTATAACAATCAAATGTACACATTTAACATACATCCTATCGTAGTCGGTGTAACTGACAAAGAAGTATATGATATACCAATCTCAATTAATGTTTCAGGTGGCAATGTCTTTTTGAATGGTGAATTATATATGAATAATACAATAATTTATAAGCCCGGAAACTATAAATTAGAAATTATAGGAACCAATGATTATATCAAAGAAATAGAATTCACAATTAAGGCTGAAATTGATGGTGTAATCAATGGGCACACATATCAAGATGACCTGCTTATCAATTTTAATGGAGAAGGATACTTAAATAGTAATCAAGTAATGTCACCACTGATTATTGATAAAGAGGGAGATTATATACTCAGGATAATTGGAGATAACGGATATAGTGAGGAGTATAACTTTTCCTTAAACAAAACCAAAAGTTTTGATATAGTAGATTTCATTCAAAAGATAGATATATTTATTGTTGTTGGTGTTATCCTGGCTGGTGTTGTTATAATAAAGAAAAGTAAGTAAAATTACTTTTCTTTTTATGATAGAATTAAAATCTATGATATAATTTTAACGAGGTGATACATCATGAATTTTACACACTTATTTGTGGAAACTAATTACTCGATGAACGGTAGTAATATAACAATCAAAAGTCTAGTTGAAAAAGCAAAAGAATTTGGTCTTTCATCTTTGGCTATGACTGATAGTAGAATGTACGGTATCGTTCAGTTTTATAAAGCCTGTAAGGAAAACAATATTAAACCAATAATTGGGTTCCAGTCAGTTATTGAAGGCGTAAATAGCGATTCTAGAAACCAAGTCTTGCTCTATGCAATGAATAATAAAGGGTATAAAAACCTGCTAAAAATTGCAAGCGTAGTTGCTGTAAACGGATATCTGAAGCTAAGTGAAATGAAAGCATATAATGAAGGGATTTTAGGTATATATCAAACAGAAAATTCTGAACTTCAAAATTATTTTTTAAGTAGTATGAAGAAGGAATTCATTGAAGTTATAAATATGCTTAATGATACTTTTAAAGAGTATTTGGTTAGTGTATCTAGTAACTTAGAATTAAATGAGTTTTTTGAAAAGAAGTCAAAATTAATTTATGCTAGTAAAATTGAATATTTGAATGAAGATGATAAAGAGATTTTTATAACTCTTAAGAAGATATTTAATCAACAAGTTGAAGACTTGTTTAACCAAGAACAATCAACACATTACAAGAAATTTGATATGAGTGAGTATATCTACAAAAACGCATTGGAGAATGTGTCTTTTGTTATTGATAAATGTAATGTGTCTCTTTCTTTTGACAAGACACATTTACCAAAATATCCAACTAAAAATAATATTAGTAGTAAAGATTACTTGCAAGCTTTGGTTTCAAAAGGACTTGAAAAAAGGCTTGAAAAAAAGAATGTTGATAGAAAACTATATGATAGAAGAATTCAATATGAGTTGAGTGTAATAGATAGTATGGGGTATAACGATTATTTCTTAATCGTTTGGGATTTTGTTAAATATGCGAAAAAGCAAAAGTACTTAGTTGGCCCTGGACGAGGTAGTGCAGCGGCTTCATTAGTATCTTATTGTTTAGGAATTACCAGTGTAGATTCATTAGAATATGACTTAGTGTTTGAGCGATTCTTGAATCCTGAAAGGATAAGTCTTCCAGATATTGATATGGACTTACCTGATGATAAAAGAGACGATATTATTAAGTACGTTAATAATTTATATGGAAAAGATAAAGTTGCTAGTATTTGCACTTTTGGTACATTCAAAAAGAAATCGGCAATTCGAGATACAGCTAGAGCTCTGGAAATAGATGGGATTGTTGTTGAGGAAATTATCAAAAGAACAGAAGGTCATGATACTTTAAAGGATATGATTGATAATTCTGATGAAATTCAAAATATAATGTCTCAAAATGAACAAGCTAAAAACTTAATGAATGTCGCATCACGTCTTGAAGGATTAAGTAAGCACGTCTCAACTCACGCCGCAGGAATCATTGTTGGTGATGGGAAACTTGTTGAACACACGGCGCTTCAAAATGGGTTATTAGACATGTATCAAACACAGTATGAGGCAAAAGATTTGGAAAGTATCGGGTTGTTAAAAATAGATTTCTTAGGATTGAGAAATCTAACATCAATCGATAAAATTGTTAGAATGATCAATGAGAAAGAAAACTTGAAGATAGATATATATAAAGTTCCTTTAGATGATAAAAAGACGTTTGAATTGTTACAAAAAGTAGATGTAACTGGGGTTTTCCAATTGGAAAGCCAAGGAATGAGAAGTCTAATTGGACAAATGCAAATGAAAGAATTTGAAGATATCGTTACCGTTCTAGCATTATTTAGACCGGGACCTATGGAAAATATACCTTCTTACCTAAAAAGAAGATTTAGAAAAGAAGAGGTAACATTTCCCCATCCAATTCTTAAAGAAGTATTAGAACCAACAAACGGAATCATTATATATCAGGAACAAATTATTAAGATTGCATCACTATTCGCGGGTTATAGCTTAGGTGAAGCGGATGTACTTAGAAGAGCGGTGTCAAAAAAACAAACAGACGTTCTAGAAAAAGAACGTAAAAACTTTGTAACTAAAGCTGGAAATAAAGGACATAGAGATGAAGTTAGTAATGAAATATATAACTACATCGTTAAATTTGCTAATTATGGATTCAATAGAGCACATAGTGTAGCTTATGCAATGGTGTCTTATTGGATGGCATATCTAAAGGCTAATTTCCCTAAGTATTTTATTAGTGTTTTAACAAGTAGCGTTATAGGTAGTGAGTCACAAATGAGGAATTATATATTCGAAGCGAATAAACTAGGTGTACAAATTTTGAAGCCTAGTGTAAATACATCAGAATTAATTTTCATACCAGAAGAAGAGAACTTAAGATATCCCCTATTGGGAATAAAGAATGTTGGGATTAATTCAGCAAATCAGTTACTCGAAGAACGCAAAAATGGTGTATTTAAATCATATATTGATTTTGTATCAAGACTTGAAGGTAAACTAAATAAACGAGTGATTGAATCATTTGTTAAAGCTGGTGCTTGTGATGAGTTTGATTTAACCAAACGAACAATGATTGAAAAGCTTGAAGAAGTTCTAAATTTCTCAACATTTGGAACCTTTATTAGTAAGGAAGAGTTTATCATTGAGAATTTGGAAGAATATAGTTATCAAAAGCTAGAAGAAATGGAAAAAAGTGTATTAGGGTTTAATCTAGCAATGAATCCATTAATGGAACATCAAGAATACATAGATAAACATCAATTATTAAAACCCAGTGATATTACTTTAGAACACGTAGGAAAAGAAATTAGAATCATTGGATTATTAAGTTCTGTTAGAAGAATTAAAACAAAAACAAATAAAAATATGGCTTTTGTATCTATACAAGATGAATACAATAAACTTGATGGAGTTTTATTCTCAACACTGTATACTGAGAATAAGGATACGTTATCAAAAAACAAAGTATATTTGTTTATGGTTAAGGTAGAAGAAAGAAATGGTAACATTCAATTGATCGTAAACAAACTACACAAAATGGGTGAGTAAAGCCTTACATTACGATTTCAGTAGTAAAATAATATGATTATGTTATAATCATTTTGGTGGTGATAATAATGAAAAAAATCGCAGTAATGACATCGGGTGGAGACGCTCCAGGTATGAATGCGGCTGTAAGAGCTGTTGTAAGAACAGGACTACATAATGGATATCAAGTATATGGTATCTATGATGGATACGAAGGACTTACTAATGGAGACATTAGACTTCTTGGTAGAGGTGATGTTGGTGGTATTATTAACCGTGGAGGTACAATCTTAGGAAGCGCAAGGTTCCCTGAGTTTAAAGAGAAAAGCGTACGCGAAAAAGCCATTGAGCAACTAAAAAAAATAGGAATCGAAGGAATCGTTGTTATTGGTGGAGATGGTACATATAGAGGAGCTCAAGCTTTAACAGAGATGGGTATAAACTGTATTGGATTACCAGGAACAATAGATAATGATATATCTTCGACTGATTATACAATAGGGTTTTATACAGCATTACAAACTATTGTAGATAGTATCGATAAATTAAGGGTTACTTCAATGTCACATAAACGTTGCAGTGTTGTTGAAGTTATGGGAAGACACTGTGGAGATTTAGCATTGTACTCAGGTATTAGTGCTGGAAGTGAGTATATAATCACTCCTGAAACAGGATTCCATAAGCAATTAGTTTTGGATAAAATCAAAGAATCGCATAATGTCGGAAGACGTCACGCAATTGTTGTAGTAACTGAACATTTGTTAAACGTATCTGAATTTTCACAAGAAATAGAAGAATTCACAAAATATGAAACAAGAGCTACCGTATTAGGGCACATTCAAAGAGGTGGAGACCCTGTCGCGTTTGATAGAGTATTAGCAACTGAGATGGGCGAATACGCAGTAGATTTACTTAAGAATGGTAAAGGCGGACGTGCTGTTGGATTAAAGGGCATGGATTTAGTAGACTATGATATAAACTTCGCATTAAGTAAAAAAAGAGAAATTCCAAAAAAACGATACGGTCTTGTCGGAAGACTGAGTTAGGAGAATATTATGATACAATTTAACCAAACTAAAATTATTTGTACAATCGGACCAGGGAGTAATAACTTAGAAACAATGAAGGGGTTAGTAAACGCTGGAATGGATGTTATGAGAATGAATTTTTCTCATGGCTCATACGAACAACATAAAATGGAACTAGATTTATTAAGAATTGTTAATAAAGATCTTAAGACTCATGTAGCTACATTACTAGATACAAAAGGTCCTGAAATCAGAACCCATCTATTTAAAGATGGAAAGGCTCTAATTAAAGAGGGAACTAGAGTTAAAATACATATGAATCAAATGTTAGGAACTAGTGATGAGTTCAGTGTAAGTTATCCTGATCTTGCTAGAGATGTTGTAATGGGAGACACGATTCTTGTTGATGATGGTTATTTAGGGTTAAGAGTAGTTGATCTTCAAGACAACGCTATAATTGCTTTAGCTTTAAACACACATCTATTAAAAGATAGAAGAGGAATTAATGTTCCAGGAGTAAAACTTCACTTAGATTTCATTAGTGAAAAAGACCGTGAAGATATCATTTGGGGTTGTAAGCAAAAAGTAGATTTTATCGCTGCTTCATTCGTAAGAAGAGCTAGCGATGTATTAGAAATAAAAGAAATACTAAAAAAACGTGGAGATTGCCACATCCAAATTATCTCTAAGATTGAGAACAAAGAGGGTGTTAAGAATATTGATGAAATCATTGAAGCAAGTGATGGAGTTATGGTTGCTAGAGGCGATTTAGGTGTTGAAGTACCTGCTGAAGATGTACCTATCATTCAAAAAATGATCATTCAGAAGTGTCATGTTGCAGGGAAAGTAAGTGTTACAGCTACTCAAATGTTAGAATCAATGATTGAACATCCAAGACCAACAAGAGCAGAAGTTAGTGATGTAGCAAATGCGATATATGATGGTACAGATGCGATTATGCTAAGTGGTGAGAGTGCAATAGGGAAGTATCCTGTTGAATCAGTTCAAACAATGAACAGAATCGCAGCAAAAATCGAAAGCCAACTAGATCGTAAAGCACTTGTTAAGAGAGCGAATAAAGAAATTAAATCAACAAGAGCTATTGAAACTAGTATCGCTCTAAGTGTTGCATATACTGTAATTCAAAGCAAAGTAGATTTGATTATTACGCCTACAATGAGCGGTAATACAGCGAAATATATTTCTAAATTCAGACCAAATGCTCGTATCTTAGCACTGTGTCCTGATGAAGTAATAGCACATGGATTAGCACTTCACAATGGTGTTGAACCAATAGTGTTTAAATTAGAACCTGATACAGAAACAGTTATCAAAAACGCTGTTGCATTAATAAAAAAAGACTTCGGTATTGTAACTGGAAATAGAGTAATCATCACCGGAGGATTCCCAATTGGGGCTCAAACAAACGGTATGAGAATCATCGATATTAAATAAGAAGATTGGTATTTATACCGGTCTTTTTTTTGTTCACAAAACTTTCACATCTTTTTACTTGCAGAGGCGATTACATGAGTACACAATTAAAAAAAGGTGTTCTTGAAATGGTAGTATTAAGTAAAATAGCACAAAAAGATAGCTATGGTTATGATATATATCAATATATAGATGGTTATATGGTGATTAGTGAAAGCACAATATACCCAATTCTAAGAAAATTAACCAAAGAAGGATTATGCAGTACTTACCTGAGAGAGAGCAATGAAGGACCACCACGAAAATACTTCAAAATATCAAGATTGGGTATTTCAAGGTTAGGAGAACTAAAAGTAGATTGGAAAAAATTTGAGAATGTAGTTAATACATTAATAAGGAGTGATCGATATGAATAAGAATGAATTTTTAAGACAACTTGAAAAAGAATTAGGAATATTAGACAAAGTAGAAAGAAAAGAACTTCTAGATTTTTACGAAGAACGATTCTATAACGGTATTTATTATGAAAATAAGACTGAGCAAGAAGTAGTATTGGAACTGGAACCCCCACATGTAATTGCTAGAAACATTTTAGATCAATACGGAATAAAACCAAAACATGTTAGTAGACCAGAAGAACGCTATGAAGGTGTTAAACTAGGTTCAATCATATGGTTAGGTTGCGTTGATTTATTCTTGTTAAGTTGGATCATACCTACTCTATTTGGGGTAACAGTTGCTATGTTTGGAGCTGTATTAGGATACCTTCCGGTATTCACTTTAGTTATTGGAGAAAAATCAACATATGATGTAATGATTTTTTGGTTCTTAACAGGAGTATTTATCTTATTGTTTAACTTTGCACTAGTAATTCTAGATCTGTTTATTTGGACACTTAAGAAGTCACTTAAATTCCACTTAGATACATTTAAAGTAAGAAGAAGAGCAGAATTTAATAAAAAAATGAATAGAATTAATGTAGATGGATTCATAAAAAAACGTAAAAAATTACTTTCTCTTAAACGTTTAACATTCATCGCAGCACTATTATTAGTAGGAATATTTGGATTTAGACTAGCTATTAACGCAGATAATATTTATGGATTATATGTTAATCAAATTAGTTTAACAGAAATCGAAACATATGATGCATCAGACGATGTTCTAAATAGCATTCCTTGGACAGTGGATGTAGATGTTGATAACATGAAAATTATTTTAGTACAATCTGAAACAAATGAAATCGTAGTTACGAGAGAATATCAAGAAGAGCCAATCGATTTCTCAATGGAAATAAACGATGTAACACATACAATTTCAGTTATGCAGGAAATTGAAGATAATTATTGGAGCTTCAATTTGGATATAAATTTAGAAGAAATTCTTAGAATGATTAAACCTGATGTTATTACAATTGCAATCCCTGAGGGAATTGTACTTCAATACACAGAGTTAGAAACAATGAATGGTACGATCAAAGTCGTTGGAATGACAATGATAGAATTAGTAATTAATAATGTAAATGGCGCTGTTACAGTGGAAAGCGTTGATGTATTAACGAATATCACAATAAATTCATTCAATTCAAATGTTCAAGTTGAAGATTCTACAGGATCTGGAAAACTATTTGTAAAAACAGCAAATGGTAGAATCTCTATCGCTGAATCTGATTTCCAAAGATATGAATTAGATACAGAAAACGGTAGAATATACCTAGAAGAATTAAACGTAGAGAACAAAGATGGAGTAAGCTTAGATGCTGAAACAAGTAATGGAAGAATAGTTCTAGATAACGTATATGTAGGTAAAGTAGACTTAGAAACATCTAACGGAAATATTATATATAACAATGAAGATCAATCATTTGATGTTGATTACTCAAGAAACACCGGAAATGGGAGCACTACAGGTAATGTAAATTAATTAAAGAACTTGTATTCAACCTATTGACAAAGAAATAATAATGGGATATTATAGTACCCGACCGACTGTTCGGTCGGGTATGTTTTTTTTATTGGAAACAACCATATAAAATGTGGTTTATATATTGAAAGGATGGTATTAAAATGAAAAATTTAGCAAAATTCTCTGTAGACAGAGCGATTACAGTATTTATGGCTGTAGTATTGGTAATTGTATTCGGGATTGTATCTTACACAAGATTAAGTACAGACTTATTCCCAAGTATGAATATACCTTATAGTATTGTAGTAACAACATATATCGGGGCAAGCCCTGAAGAGGTAGAGGAAGTAGTAACTAAACCACTTGAAGAAGTGCTAAGTACAACAACCAATATCGCAAGTGTTGAATCAAATTCACAAGAAAACGTAAGTATTATTATCTTGGAGTTTGGTAGTGATGCGAATATGGACTCCGCCGTTATCGAGATGAGAGAAAATCTTGATATGGTATTATCTCAACTTCCTGATGGAGTTGGAAGTCCAATGATTATTAAGATTAACCCTGATATGATGCCGATTATTCAATTTTCTGTATCAGCCGCAAACGGTGAAGACCAACAATGGTTAACTGAATATGTGAATGAAGAGGTTTTACCTCAAATTGAACGTATTGGAGGAGTTGCTAGTGTTGATATGTCTGGAGGATATGAGTCTGAAGTTAGACTTGTGTTAGATGAAGACGCTATTGCAGCTTATGATCTGCAATTTCAAGCAATGCAAGATTTTGGAGATCCAACAGATGAAGTACCAAACATGCATTTTGATAAAGAGTTTATATCTGGAATTTTACAGGCTCAAAACTTTGAATTCCCAATCGGCTACTTAAACTTAGGTGGGTCAAATTACCTTGTACGTGTTGGTGATGATTTCGCTTCCGTTGCCGAAATAGAAAATTTAATCATATTTGATATGGGAACACCTATTACATTAGGTTCTGTACTTCTACCTGATGAAGATGGAGAAGTAATTAGGTATTTCAATGCAAATGAAAGAGAATACTCTAAATTGGATGGTAATCCAGCAATCAGTATTACGGTTCAAAAGAGTGCAAACTTTGCAACAACAGATGTTACAAAAGAAGTTTTAGCCTTATTAGATGATATTGGTGTAGATGATGAAGTTGATTTCACAATATTATTAGATCAAGGTGAATATATACAACAAGCAACAGGCGGAGTTACCACGAACTTAATGTGGGGAGCTTTATTAGCAATGGTTGTACTTCTTGTCTTCTTAAGAAGTGCTAGAGCAACATTCATTGTTGCGATAGCTATCCCAATTAGTTTAATGTTTGCGATAGTGTTAATTTACTTATCAGGTATTACATTGAACATTGTTTCACTTGGTGGACTAGCGCTTGGTATTGGGATGTTAGTAGATAATTCAATTGTAGTTATGGAAAACATCTTCAGATTGAAAAAAGAAGGTGCTTCAAATAGAGAAGCAGCTATAAAAGGAACACAGCAAGTAAGTGGAGCTATTATTGCATCTACGATTACAACAATAGCTGTATTCTTACCAATTATCTTTATTGAAGGATTCATTAGAGAAATATTTATTCAAATGGCTCTAACGATTGCCTTTAGTTTATTAGCATCATTAATGATTGCCTTAACATTAGTTCCAGCAATCAGTTCTAAGATATTAAAAGAAAATGGTAATAG
>SDWO01000043.1 GCA_004195325.1 Candidatus Izemoplasma acidinucleici
ATTAGACAAACTTCCTGGAGCAAATGTTATTTCAGGGGAATTAGTAATACCTGACATTTCACAACTTTTAAGAAGATTACTTAATGCAGATTTTCCAGTTGAATTACTAACTGATACTCGAGATGGATTCGATTTTAGGCAAGATTTCACTAAGAACATGTTTGATGTAGTTGGTAAAGTTTTACAAGAGGAGATTTCAAAAAACAATAAAAGAAGAGATGAAATATCAATAGACCTAACAAAGAATAAGAAAATCAATGATTTGCTTAAGAAAATCAATAATTATTATAAGGATTTAGAGTTAACTTCTATTGAGGGGTTGAATCCAGGGAAGACACCTCCGTCAGACGGATTAAGATTTGCTAGACCTACTATCTCAATCAGCAAAGGAAAATCCTATGATTTAAAAATATATATAAATTCTACACAAATTAGTAGCGATGATGTGATTAATGTAACTTGTGAAAGCAATAATTTCTTTGATTTAGATAAACACATAATCTCATATAATGATGATAATGTTCTTGATAGCGGTCTTGTTGTAAGGGGATTAGTGATTAAGTCTCTTGATCTAACTAATGATCCGATTGTAATAACTGCATCATGTAGGGACTATGAGACAAGAGTATTTGTATCTGTTATCGAGGAGAAAATTATCTATCCAAAGTATGGATTAGAATTCATTCCAAGTAAAAGAACAGTTAAACCAGGTATAAATATAAAGTCTAAATTATATTTCGATACTGACAAATATGAGATCGGAACAAAGGTTCAGATATCATTAATTTATGATAATGAATTAGTTCCTGAGGAGTTTATTGAGGAACTTCTGATCACTGAAATGATATCTGACAATATAGGTATAAAATCAATTGAAGTTGGAATTATTAGTGAAGAACAGAATGTTGTTATAACTGCAACCTGCAAAGGTTACTCTGTAGAATCGAAAATAATGGTGCGAGAAAAAGGCGATGAAAACAAAGGGAATAGCGGGTTCTTGAATCAAATTGAACTTCAATTTTTACCTGATATGTTTTGGCAAACTTCGATAAGAGAGTCTAAAGGGATATTATATATCAATGGTGCTCATGTTGTTAATAAACATATTATGGGAGATCTTGGACAAGAAGATAGAAGCAAACCTAGGTTTAACACATCACAATACAAGTATTTATATGAGTTAATATCAATTGAGAGCTCAAAAAAAATTGTACGAGAATTATACAAAAAAGGGCAAATAGAAGAACTAGATCCTGATGTGTTTTTTGATAGAATACAAGAACATAAATCAAAGATTTATTCAGATATAATAGAGTGAGAGTGATAAAATGAAAAGTTGTTGGGAACATATTAGAAACGATGATTCAATTGTAATAGGAAGAGATGAGACATTTTCCGAGGACAGACTTAGAGATGAACTTGAAAATTTGATTAATTTAACAAAGTATAATTTCACAAAATGGACATATACCAAAAGTCAACCTTATCAATGTATAATAGAAAGTGAAAGTGAGTACATTGAGATAGTGTTATACTTAGCAAATATAACAAATGCAGGATGGGAAGATAGACCTCATAAGAAACGAGCTCAAGTTACTAATGTTAAAGAACTTAACCTTAAGTTTAGCAGATATAGTAACATGAGTAGAATGAGTTTGATTTTAGGGTATTATAATTTTGAAAAACCCATTTTTGTGTCTTGGGATGCAAGAAAATATCAAAGACATAAGTCAAATAGATCATGTTATGTAGATGTTGAAGATTTGTTAAGGGGATATCAACTAGGTTATGTAGAATTGATTAGATCAAAAAATCCTATTCAAGTATTTACTCCGTCTAATGTTGACAAGTGGATGGAGAAACAATTTGAAGTAATCCATAGTGACATTAGTAGTATTTCAGATTTATTTGCTGAAATATCTTTTGAAATGTACAAAATTATTTCAGAATTCGAAAATATATGGGATGGAAGAGAAAAAGTAATTGAGATGAGAGATGGCGGAGGACGAAATTGGAGACAAAGTGAGTGGCAAGGATGGTATTTCGAGTATATAATGCAGCAAATTCTAGATGTTAAATTTACAAAAATCAAATTCAACAACACTGTTTTTGACTATTTTGATTCAATACCATGGGATTTTAAAGTGCATTCTACAAATAAAGCAAGCAGGAATTCTATTCCAGCAAATGATCTTAGCGCAGTATATGCTTCAATTAAAGAATTTGGAGAAATTGGATTCATTATTCTTGAGGGGGAAGCTATTTATGAACCTTTAGATAAATTCGAGAAGTGGCATGACAAAATAAAGGGAAGAGAAATTTCGGAAAATAAGGAATACTTAAGAAAGAGAAAATCAGCCTTTAAACCTGAAAGATTGTCTGTGATTGTTCTAGGGGTAGACGATATAGAGGAACATCCAAAATTTCAGGAAGGTATGATTAACTCAAACGATAAAAAAAGAAATAGTAAATTAATGATTGATTTAAGAAAATTGAAAAATAAAAACATAATTTTACAAAGAGACCTAAAAAAGTAGCTTTCTAAGTGTTTTTTTGTTATAATAGCTACAGGAGTGATATACATGGAAAAAATTAAGTACATAGATCTATTTTCTGGGATAGGTGGATTTCATTTAGCTATGAACGAGTTAAATGGAGAATGTGTTTTTGCATCTGAAATTGATAAATTTGCAATAAGAACATACCAAGATAATTTCGGTATTGATTCTAATAATGATATAACAAAAGTCAAACCAGAAGAGTTGCCTGGATATGAGATGATGTGTGCAGGATTTCCATGTCAAACTTTCTCAAAAGCGGGAAAACAACGTGGTTTTGATGAAACTAGAGGAACTCTCTTTTTCGATATGTTAAGATTGTTAAAGTATAGGGTTGACAATGGGGACCCAGTTAAATACTTGTTATTTGAAAATGTCAGAAATCTGATTTCTCACGACTTTGGAAATACATATAAGGTAATAATGAGTAAATTGCATGAGTTGGGATATTATTTAAATGATGAACCTATAGTTATGAGCCCACACCAATTTGGAATACCTCAGTTAAGAGAAAGAGCATTTATATTAGGGATTCATAATACAAGAATTTCAAACAAACCCAACTTAAATGTACTTCCTCATAAAGGAAGAAATAAAACTGATGCATTTTCAATTGTTCAAAGACATAGAGTTGGCTCTGAATACTATATTTCAGATTACGAAAAGAACGTGTTGTCAGCTTGGGACGAGTTTTATAAAGGTATAATCGAAAAAACAATTGGGTTTCCAATCTGGGCTGAGTATTTCAATAAACTTAAGATGGAAGACGATATGCCAAAGTGGAAAAAAGATTTTATTTTAAGAAACGTAAAACTGTATGAGACCAATAAGTTGTTTATCGATGGTTGGCTTAAAAAGTATAATCATCTTAAAGGTTTCGTTAGAACACATAGGAAATTCGAATGGCAATGTGGTGAGAATTGCAAATCCGTTTGGGAGGGTATCATTCAATTTAGACCTTCTGGAGTTAGGGTGAAGAGGCCAACGGAATTCCCTGCTTTGGTTGCTATGGTGCACGTACCAATTATTGGAAAGTATAAACGAAGAATTACACCATTAGAGATGGCAAAACTACAATCATATCCTGCAAAATATAAAATTAATAAAATCAAACAGCAAGCATATAAACAATTTGGTAATAGCGTAAATGTTAAAGTAATTGAATTTTTACTAAAAAAATTACTTGTGGAGGAAAAAAATGGAAATGTTTGAAACAAAAAACATGACCCTTTGGGGGTTATTTAAGAAATCTGAAAAATTTACAGTTCCAAAATTTCAAAGGTCATATGTTTGGGGTCCAACTGAATGGGATGATTTCATAGAAACAATACTTGATTCAATTGATAGAAATGTTATGTCTTTCTTTGGTCCGATGTATCTTGTTAATGATAAAAAAAACACTTATATTGTTGATGGACAACAGAGAATCATTACGTATTTCATAATTCTAAGTGGGTTAAAAAAAGTTCTTAATGAAATAGGAGATACATCAGGATATATTAGTGATCTAGAATTTATTATGGGTTATAAGAATGGAGCAAAATCAAAACTTGAGTTCTTAAAAAGTGATTATATTGACTTTGTAGGTAATGAGCCAAGTTTTATGGAAGTAAAATTGAATTCTGATTTTCAAAAAGCATTTAGGTTCTTTTATAATTATTGTGTAGATCTTTATCATGATAAAGGACAGTACTATTTATACTCTTTGTACAATACTTTGAAACACAATTGTTTTGTAACCGTATCCTATTTAGATAGTTTGGATAATGCCTTAGAGTTGTTTGAATCAATCAACAGTACTGGAGTAAGTCTTACTCCTTCAGAATTAATCAAAAACATGGTATTGATTCACATTAAAGAAGACAAGAATATTGAAGTATTTAATAAAAAATGGGACGCGATTTACAATAAACTTGATAAAAAAATAGATAGTTCCTTTCATTACTTTTGGTTTATCTTCAATGGCTATACTCAAAAGTATAAAGTTCATAGAGAAATTAGAACTCATATTAAAAATATAAACCAAGAGGATGAATTGGTAGAATTCCTAGAAAAATACTTTGATTATGCAAATATATACAATGAGTATTTACTAGGGAAGAGTAACATGTGGGGTGACTTTTTCACAGAAGTTGAAATGGTCAAAAATTTAAGATTTAATTCACTTATACCAATAATCCTTTTATGTGCAAAATTGGAAGTTCCAGAATTTATAACTATGATTTTTGAAATATATTTTCTATATATACACGTATTAGGTAGGTCTAACACATTTAACAAGAAAATGGACATAATTATTCAAAAATTAGTAAATGAAAGAACACTAGAAATGGAATTTGTATATTCTTTATTTGAGTTCAATAAAAAAGAAGTTATTAATGAGATTTCAAAGAATTTGGACGACTTGGAACTACGTCCAATAGCATGGCCATACTTATTGGAAAAATATCTAGAAAAAAAGATTAATGTTGTAGATGTTCCAAGAACAATGAAAAAAATTAGCTATGTTGATTTTGTTAAAATCAATCAAATTGGTGAGGAATTATGATTTTCTATAATTCTGATGCAATTAAGGAAAGCGAAGTTTATAAAGAAAAACTGCTTATTATTATCCTTGTAATGTATCGATTAAGACAGTCTTCTGGGTTGCTTGTGTCATTATTAATAGTATTCATCAATTTTTGGTTTGTTATCACAGGAGAATTATTGTCCGTTTTACTACCACTTACCAGTTTGATTTCAGAACCAAAGTATATTGTAGCATCAGGAAATGTGATTTTGATTGTATTAAATGTGTTTTTATTGTTTTCATCTGAGAAGATGTATGAGGAGAAAGAGAAATATGTCAAGCTATCAAATAGAAAAACCGGAGACGACATTTCTGAACTGGCTTATGATGTGTCAAAATCCTTGCATAGATTTATTGCTGAATTTCTCCTTATTAAGTATGAAATTGTTCTTAGAAGAAAACGAGAGTTAAATACTATTCTAGTGATTCCGATTATGTTCTTTCTATTGGGATGCATCTTCTTTATGATAAGTTTTATAATCAATAATTTTGGTATTCTACAATTTCTGTTTATTGGTGGTTTTACTTGTATAATGATAATCATTAATTCCTATTTCCTGACCTTTATTATAAGGCACTACTTTATTGATAGCAGCGATATTGAGGAGAGGAAAAACATCAACAAAATCACATAACAACCCTTTAATTAAAGAGCAAACAAAGTTTGCTCTTTAATTAAAATATTTACTATATATATCTATTTGAATGTAAGCGTTTTTGTGATAAGATATAGTGTGGAGAAATCCATACTATTTTTTAAGGAGATTTTATATGAAAAAAGTTAATGTAGTAATTTGGGGATTTGGCGCTATGGGTAGAGGAATGGCGGAGATGCTTTTATCTAAAAAAGGTGTTATAATTAGTGGAGTATGTGATTTACATCCTAACCTAGTTAATAAGAGTATTTTTAATGCTATCAACGCTGAACAAAACAATCACCCTGAAGTGATTGTTAGTAATGATATCGAATCATTACTAAATAAAGAGAATTGTGATATCGTTTTATTAGCTACTGATTCATACACTAAGAAAGCTTTTCCTAAAATGAAAATGATTTTAGAAAAAGGGATTAATGTAATTAGTACTGCTGAAGAAATGGCATATCCAAAAGCACAAGAACCAGAGTTGGCAAAAGAATTACATAAGATTGCAAAAGAGAATAATGTGACTGTTTTAGGAACTGGAATAAATCCAGGTTTCATCATGGATTTATTAGTTGTTGCTTTAACAGGAGTAATGAGTGATGTAACACACATCGAAGCAAACCGTGTTAACAGCTTAAGTCCTTTCGGACCAGCTGTTATGGAAGAACAAGGTGTTGGAATCACTATAGATGAATTTAATCATGGTGTAGAAACTGATACATTAGCGGGACACGTAGGGTTCGCTGAGAGTATTGGAATGATTGCTGACGCTATTGGTGTCAAACTTGATAAGTTTGAACAGCAAATGGCACCAATCGTTACTACTATTGATCGTAAAAGTCCTTACGGATTTGCAGCGGCTAATGATGTAGCTGGTGTAAACATGACAGGACAAGGTTTTGTTGAAGGAAAAGTATTCATTGATATGAAACATCCACAACAAATAGAACCTGAATTAGAAGGTACTCATACAGGAGATTATATAAGCATAAAAGGAACTCCTGAAGTTAATATGGCAATAACTCCAGAAATAGATGGAGGAATTGGAACTATAGCTATGTGTGTAAACATGATTCCTCATGTTTTAAATGCACGTAGTGGATTAAAAACAATGATAGATTTACCAGTACCAAGAGCAATACTTGGGGACATGCGCGACTTACTCGAAGAATAGAAATTCTAGGGAGTGATTCAAGTGGCAGTAGAAAAGAAACCAACAACAAAGAAAACAGTAACTAAGAAAAAGACTTCAACTACAACTAGGGTAAAACCATTACCTAAAGAAGTAGTGAAACTGAAAGCTGTACCAAAGAAAACTAGCACAGCTAAGAAACCAACACCTAAGAAGAAACCAACACCTACACCAAAGGTTAAACCTGTAACTAAAGAAGAGGCGAAACCTGCTTCTACTAAGAAAAGGAAACCAAAGGTATTAGCGAGTGAAAGTATAATAAAAAAACAAGCAGTAACTAAAACTTTAGAAAAGAAAGATGTACCTATTAAAAAAAGAGGTAAGACTTTCTATCTAATCTTTAGTGCTATTGTTTTTATAGGTGCGTTCTTTTATATAAACAATACAGTATATGATAATACATCACATATTGAGAGTGCGATATTCGCATTCATGGTATTGTTTGTTATATTCTTATTATTACAGTTTAATATACATATGATTTTTGTTAACTTCTTCAGGTTACCAATTAAGTACCTTTTAGAAGAAGCTAAACTAGAAATTCAAAAAGAAGTAATTGTTGATCAAAAGAAAAAAGGGCTGAATAGAAAACTCAGCAAATATCGTGCGATATTTGCTTTAGTATTCTATACCATCATCCTTTTACTTCTTGTAGGATCACAAGTATATGCTGGAATCTTAGATGATGATAAAATAACAATCATCATTACACAATCAGGATTCACAGGATTGGTCTTTTTGGTTATTGTATGTAGTTGGCAATACTTGTTTAATATCATACCTAGTATGTTAGAGAAAAGTATTGATGCGAAAAATGGATTTATCTTAACGATGTCCGCATTCGCAATGGTTATCTATGTAGTGTTCATGGTATTTGGAATTAACTACTTAGCTGAACCAATGATATTTATCTTAATCATTGGGTTCATCGCTTTACTTGGTGTTAATTTAAATATGATTGTTGGAGAAATAAATATATTTAGTAACTTAAGAGATCGAAAGAATAAGACAGTAGCGCGTATTGTGTTTATGATATTCTTTGGATTTCATTTATATATCATTATGTATGCTTCAGTTATAGCCTTTAGTATTTATAACTGGAACCCTGAAGCATATAACTTTATTAACACACCATACGATGATCTAATCTATGAAGATGTTGAGTATTTAGATCCATCTGATAGTACTTGGAAACCAGTTGATAAAGTATATGATAATTTAGGAATTGAAATAAAAGCTGTATACAATAAATTCGGTGAAGAGATCACCCAATTTATTGATACAAATGGAAATATCATCACAGAGTTATACACAGCTGATGGGGAACCATTAATGGATATGTATATTTGGGTAGATGATGGTGTGAACACACCATACACTACAATGTTACATAGTGTTAGTGAAGGAGATATGACTTTCTCCTTTGGTGAGTTTACTTATCATGATGGAACAGTAGTCGGATATGAAAGAAAAGAAGTACCTCATAGTTATGGAGATTTCTTATATTATACTATTGTCACAGTATCTACTTTAGGATATGGTGATATCACACCAAACACTAATTATACAATGTCTAAGACCTGGGGAGCATTCCTAGGAATTTATGGAGTAACATTCTATGCCCTTAGTATTGGGTTTGTTAGTAATATCGCAATAGCGGGAGCGCAAGATAGAAAGGAAGATTAAGATGATTGATAAAGGACGTTATGTTCGTATTAGACGAACATTACTGAAACCAGAAGATCGATCTTCTAACTTACCTGAAGAGACTAAACTTGTACCTTACAAAATGTGGGTAAAAGGATATCTTCAAGAAGACAGTGATTTATTTGATATCGTAGATGTCAAAACAACCACTGGAAGAATAGAAACAGGTAGATTAAAAGAAGCTAGTCCAGCTTATAAAACCAATTACGGTGATTTCGTAGATGAAGCATTAAAACTAAGAGATATTATTCTAGGTGATTATTATGAGTAATACATATCAAAGTTTTATGGATCGAAGAAACGAAATCATGAAAAAAAGTGTCGGACTTGATTATAATAAGTATGAGTATAAGGGTATTGGGTTTGATTATGAGTTATTAATGAATGATCAAGGCTATGATTTAGAAAAAATCATCGAGATTCAATCAGCCAATATGGTTGGGAATACTCCCTTAGTAGAATTAAAGAATATAACGAAATACGCAAGAAAATATAGTAAACCAGGATTTGGGGCACGCATCTTCTTAAAAGATGAAGCTGCGAACCTTTCAGGAAGCTTTAAAGCACGACGTGCTGCATTATCTGTCCACCAAGCTAAGAAGCTTGGGTACAAAGGTGTAATCGCTGCGACAAGTGGTAATTACGGGGCTGCTGTAGCGGCTTTAGCTGCGAAGGCAGGATTGAAATGTATTATTGTTCAAGAGTGTTTTGATTCAAGAAATATATCACAACCTGAGATCTTAGAGAAAGCACGTAAATGTGAAGCATATGGAGCGGAAGTAGTTCAACTATCTGTCGGTCCTGAATTATTCTATACATTCTTAAAACTACTTGATGAGACTGGATATTTCAATGCATCACTATATAGTCCTTATGGAATCAAAGGTATTGAGACATTAGGACATGAAATAGCTGAAGAAGTAATGAATAAAGAAGGTAAGTATCCTGAAGCAGTCGTTATTACTAACGCTGGTGGAGGAAACTTAACAGGAACAGCAAGAGGATTAAAAGACGCAGGTGCAGTAGATACTAAGATTATTGCGGCCAGCGTTAGATTAAACGGATTACATATGGCTAGTGATACTGATTTTAATAAAAAATCATTTACCACAGGACATACAGGATTTGGTATCCCGTTTAGTACATATCCAGATAGATCAGATGTACCAAGAAGTGCTGGTAGACCAATGCGTTACATGGATAGTTATGTAACTGTTAATCAAGGGAGTGTCTTCTTTATGACGGAAACACTTGCTTTGTTAGAAGGTATGGAACGTGGTCCCGCAGGGAACACGAGTTTAGCTGCCGCCTTTAGTTTGGCGAAAACAATGAGAGAAGATGAAATCATTGTTGTTCAAGAAACTGAATATACAGGTGCAGGGAAACATCTACTACCACAACTATCATTTGCGAAGAAGAATGGAATAGAGTTACTATTTGGGAATCCTCAAGAAGAGGTTCCTGGTAAAAATATAATATTCCCACTTAATGGTGGGTTATTAGTCCATAAGGAATTAGTTATGGACGATTTAAGAAAGTCTTATCTGAAAAGATATAAAGACACGGACTTAACAGATGAAGATTATCAATTCTTATGTGATGAACTAAGTATTGATATTGATAAAGTTAAGAGTTTATTATAGGAGGTTCTCATGATAGAACGTAACGATGATTTTGAAGCAAGAAGAGGACATCTAAAATCGATGAGTGATCAAGAATTAAAAGCTTATTTCTTAGAACTAAGTGAAAAATTAGTTGATCCATTACTAGACTTAGCGTATAAGCATACATCAAAATCGATTGAAAGAAGTATATTATTAAGAATGGGATTTTCTAGTATAGAATGCAAAGCTATAGTAGACATGATTAACGAAAAGAATCTATTATCAAAGGGTGCTGGTCAGTGCGTATATTTAGTGTCAAAAAACAAGGGTATTTCTATACATGAAGCGGGTATGTTACTGCAAAATAGCGATGAATTCGACTACTTAATGGAGCATTTTAAAGTCTATGAATAAGATAAAACCAAATGAAAAACTAGACATTAGAAATATACTAAAAGACCTTGATAAATATGTGCCTAAAAAAAGACCTTGGGTGTGGAGAGATATTAGTCCGCAAACAATTGGTGAGTTTACTTACCAACAAGCAAGCCCTGGAATAAAGAACTTTGTACCACTACCTTCAGCTAGAGGACTAGGAAATATAGATCCTCAACCTGACGCTGTAATTACAACTGAAATTGCATCAGGTAGATTTGAAGATGATATAAGAAGAATGAGAATGGCAGCGTATCATGGTGCCGATCATATAATGGTAATTAGGACTGCTGGGCAGTCTCATTTTGATGGGTTACTTGAAGGTACTCCACAAGGTATTGGTGGAATCCCAGTTACTAGGAAACAACTGCGTGCACAGCGCAAAGCATTAGACATAATTGAAGAAGAAGTTGGACGTCCAATTAACTACCATAGTTATGTAAGTGGTGTAGCTGGACCTGAGATAGCGGTATTGTTCACAGAAGAAGGAGTGAGTGGTGCACATCAAGATCCTCAGTACAATGTACTATATAGAAACATTAACGCAATCAGAAGTTACGTTGATGCAGCTGAAAGTAAAATGATTATGGCATACGCAGGGATGGCTCAAATAGATGGAGCTCATAATGCAAATGCTACAGCCAGAGATGCTTGGAAAGTTATGCCTGAACTTTTAGTTCAACACATTATAAATTCTAAGTTTAGTGAAAAGTGTGGGATTGAAAAACATAATATATGTTTATCAACAGTTCCACCTGCAGCTTCACCAACTCCAGATTTAAAACTTAACTTACCATACGCAGTAGCGTTACGTGAGTTCTTAAGTGATTATAAAATGAGAGCACAGATGAATACAAAGTATATGGATTCATCAACTCGTGAAGCAACTGTTACACATGTATTAAACTTATTAATATCAAGATTAACAAGTGCAGATATCCAATCTACAATTACACCTGATGAGGGTCGTAATGTACCTTGGCATATCTATAATATAGAAGCGTTAGATACAGCGAAACAAGCAATGATTGGAATGGATGATTTACTGTCTATGGTCAGTCTACGAGAAGACGGATATTTGCAAGAAAAGAAACGCGAAATTCAAGAGCGTTCAATCTTAATGATGGAAGAAATTATCGAAATGGGCGGTTACTTTAACGCTGTTGAAGCTGGTATGTTTGTTGATAGTGGGGAATACCCACAACGTAATGGAGATGGAATCAGTAGAGACATCAATGGTGGTGTTGGAGCTGGTACTGTAGTAAAAAGAGATGAAGATTATATGGCTCCTGTTACTGCACATTATGGTTACAACAACATGGCACAATATGGTGAACAATATGTAAAAGATCCATCTAGTTTAATTGGAGGATGCACATTTGAACATCCTGAAATGGTTAAGTTCATTGATGAATTAGATGATACTGATAATGTATACTTACGTATGGACAAAACAGAAAAATATCGTACAGGTAAAATCTTAAAGCCTGAAGTAGAATGGCTTGGGGATGGAACTGTCGTTGTAGATTTATTCTTTCCAACAGATATCAGAACTGCTGAAGCAGCAGCTATTGAAACTGGTAAAAAGATGAATCTAGTAAAAGTTGAAGTTATCCACAAAGAAGTACTTCACCCTAGTGAAGGTACTCGTATTCAAATCAAAGGTACATTTGATTTTGATATCGATGTAGAGAAATTAGTATTACCTGAAATAATTAAATCACATTCTATGGATGATGTTATCAATTATGTAAAAGATAACCCAATCAAAGTAGTTGCTGGTACAGCAGGTAATGATGAACATAGTGTTGGTATTAGAGAAGTATTAGATATCAAGCATGGTGGAATTGAAAAGTATGGTATTAAGTATGAATATCTAGGAACTAGTGTTCCAATAGAGAAATTCGTAGATGCTGCCATTGAGACAAAAAGTAATGTAATCATGATGTCTACAATTATTAGTCATGATGATATACATTATAAGGCAATGCTTAAACTGCATAACTACGCTGTTGAGAAGGGCGTTAGGGATCAGTTAATATTGATTACTGGTGGAACTCAAGTTACTCCGGAAATCGCAAGAAAGAATAAGATGGATCAAGGATTTGGAAGAGGAACTAAAGGAATACATATTGCTAGTTTCATTATTGATAAACACAAGGAGATAATGAACAAGTAGTGAACATAGATGTATTAGTAGCTGAAATAGGTAGTACTACAACTTTAGTTAATGCTTTCGATATCCATAATAACGATCCCATCTTCTTAGGTAGAGGTGTAGCCAATACAACGGTAAGCACTAATGTAGTTGAAGGACTTCAATTAGCCATTGAAGACCTTTCAAAGAACCTAAATGTCGATGAGATTACATATGATGAAATGTTTGCTTCAAGTAGCGCAGCTGGTGGACTAAGAATGAGTGTTCATGGGTTGGTCTATGAAATGACAGTAAGAGCTAGTAAAGAAGCAGCATTAAATGCTGGTGCTAATATCCATTTAGTAACAGCTGGTAAAATAAAAGAACGAGATCTTAAAAAAATAATCGATATTAAACCAAATATCATTTTGGTAGCTGGTGGAACAGATTTTGGTGAACAAGATACAGCATTAGATAATATGGAACAGATTCTTAACTTGAATTTGGACATTCCGATTATTTATGCTGGAAATTTAGAAAACCATGATGAAATCAAAGAAATGTTTGAAAATCATAAAAAACAGAAATATTTGAAGATTGTGGATAATGTTTACCCAAGAGTAGACTTGCTAAATATTCTTCCATTAAGAAAAACAATTTATGAAACATTCGAAGAAAATATAATTCATGCCAAAGGTATGGAACATATATTTGAGATGGTGACAGAGAAAATTATGCCAACTCCAGGTAGTGTTATGGAATCAACAATGATTTTACGTGAAAATATTGGTGATATTATCACAATTGATGTTGGTGGAGCTACTACCGATATTCATTCAGTCGCAATACCGAGTGATGATTTCAAAGAATATCAAGAGGGAGAACCTCTATCAAAGCGCACAGTTGAGGGAGATTTAGGAGTTTTCATTAACCATGAAAACGTAATAGAATTGTTCGATAAAAATGAGCTTTTAGAGAAAATTTCACTTGATGAATCAAAATTTAATGAAATAATTGAGAACTACAACTATATTCCACAAACCAAAGACGAAAGACGACTTGTCTTTGAGTTAACAAAAAAATGTACGCAACTTGCACTTGATCGTCACGCAGGAGATTTAAAAAGAGTATTCACTAGTAGTGGACAGAAAATTATTCCTGAAGGTAAAGATTTAACACAAGTTGAACATATTGTATTGACGGGTGGAGCTTTAATAAATTTAGAAGGAACTGAAGAAATAGTAAGAAACTATATTTCAAAGAATCCAACTAAATTACTTCCAAACAAAAATGTACAAATATATAAAGATCATGATTATATAATGGCTAGTGTTGGAGTGCTGTCACTTAAGTATCCTGAGTATGCTGTTACATTACTAAAGAAATCATTAAGAATCGAGTGATATTATGTACCCGAAATTAATTATCGATAAAGAAAAGTTCAGACATAATGTAAAAGAATTACTTAATAAATGCCATGAGAACGGCCAATCTATGATGGCTGTGACCAAGGTCTTTTGCGCTGACCATGAACTTGTAGATATCTTAATTGAAGAAAATGTAGACTACATTGCTGATTCTAGAATACAGAATTTAATGACTTTCACTTCACTAATTCCAAGAGTTTTACTAAGACTACCAATGATGAGTGAAGCTGAGTTAATTGTTAAGCATTCAGAAATTTCCTTAAATTCAGAGATTGAAACAATTAAAGAACTGAATAGGGAAAGTGGAAAAATTAACAAGAAACACGGAGTCATATTAATGATTGATTTGGGTGATTTAAGAGAGGGTATCTTTATTGAAGAAAACATTTATTCGACAATAGAAAAGATCCTAAAACTTGAACATATCCAATTAAAAGGTATTGGAACTAACTTAACTTGCTACGGTGGAGTTATTCCATCTGCGGAAATATTAAATCAATTAGTGAACTACAAAAATAGAATTGAAAAAGAATTCGAAATTAAACTAGATATTATTAGTGGAGGTAACTCCAGTAATATTGAGCTACTATACGAAGGGCTTATCCCAGAAGGTATTAATAATATTAGACTTGGTGAAAGTATAGTTCTTGGAAGAGAAACGGCTTATGGAAACGACATTGAGAACATATACAATGATGTATTCACACTGGAAACTGAAATAATAGAGATTAAAGAAAAGCCTTCAATACCAATCGGAGAGATTGGGATGAACGCATTTGGCAAAACACCAATATTTAAAGATACAGGAAATATGTTAAGAGCAATAATCGGTATAGGTAAACAAGATGTAGACTACTTAGAGCTAATTCCTTATGATACTATAAGTGCTATAGGAAGTAGTAGTGATCATATCATCTTAGATATGAGTGAAACAGATAATATATATAATGTTGGAGACTTAGTTTTATTTAAACTTACTTACGCAAGTATATTAAGTCTAACCACATCAAAATATGTTACGAGAACTTATGTCTAGACAATACCGAAAAACCTATGCTGAAATAAATTTAAGACATATTCTAGAAAACTATAATAGTGTATCTGAACTAATTAATCCACGAAAAGTGATTCCTGTTGTTAAGGCAAACGCTTATGGACATGGAGCGGTTATGGTAACTAATTACTTATTTGAACATGGAGTTGACCATTTTGCAGTTAGTTTACTCGAAGAAGCATTAGAATTAAGAGAAAACAATCATTCAATTGATTTACTTGTAATGGGTCCAACTAACCCAGAAGATTTCTTGTCTGCTTCAAAAAATAATATAACAATAACAATCTCAAATATGGATCAAATCAATGTAATCAATAATTTGGAATTTCCAATTAAAGTACATATGAAAGTTGACACGGGAATGAATCGTCTTGGATTTAAGACAGATGATGAAATCATGAGTGCGTTTAATATTTTAAAGAATAATAATCCATATGTTGAACTTGAAGGATTATTCACACACTTCAGTACCGCTGATTGTGATAAAGAATATTATGATAAACAAAAATCAAGATTTGATGAGATATTCAAAATGCTTGATTATGACTTTAAAATGGTTCACGCAAGCAATTCTAGCTCAAGTATTAAATATGAAAACAGTATGGATTTCACAACCCATACGAGACTAGGTATCAGTTTATATGGTCTCACTTTAGATGAGGGCGTTGAGTTTCTACAGAATACATACCGTTTAGTCACTCATATAGCCGAATTCAAGGATTTGAAAAAGGGTGAAAAAGTTGGGTACGGAGCGACCTATACTGCACTAGAAAATGAACGAATTGGTATCTTACCGATTGGTTATGCGGATGGATTCATCCGTAAAAACCAAGATGGAGATGTCGAAATAAATAATAAAAGATACAAAATAGTAGGACGTATATGTATGGATCAAATGTTTGTTAAAATAGATGATACCATAACCAAAGAAGATGATGTAATATTAATGGGTGGACTTATCAGTATTGATGAAGTCGCAAATAGATTAGAAACGATTAATTATGAAATTATTTGCCAAATAACATACAGAGTACCAAAGATATATAGAGAGGAGTAAACAAAATGAAAATAGATGTTTTTTCAGAAATAGGAAAACTAAAAACAGTATTACTTCATAGACCAGGAAAAGAATTAGAAAACCTAACTCCTGATATATTAGAAAGACTATTATTTGATGATATACCGTACTTAAAAGTAGCTCAAGAGGAACATGATGCTTTCGCTAAAGTATTACGTGATAACGGAGCTGAAGTCTTATACATCAAAGATATGGTTGTAGAAGCATTACATCATCATCCCGAAGTAAAACAAAACTTCATTAGACACTTTGTTGAAGAATCAATGATTCGCAGTAAAAGTGTGAAAGAAGATGTCTTTCAATACTTAGATAACCTACCAGTAGAACAGATGGTAGAAAAAACGATAGAAGGTATTAGAAAACATGATATTACTTTGAAAAAAGGTAATAGTATCATGGATATGTTAGAGGATGAATATCCATTCTACACAGATCCAATGCCAAATATATTATTTCAAAGAGATCCATTTGCGAGTATCGGAAATGGTATCGCTATTAATAAAATGTTCACAGACGCAAGACAACGTGAAACGATATTAAGTAATTATATGTTTAATTATCATCCCCGTTTTGAAAAAGAGGAAATACCCAAATATATCGATCGTAATTATAGATATCATAGTGAGGGTGGAGACATGTTAGTGTTGAATAAAGAAACACTGGCTATCGGAATTAGTAAACGCACAGACCCAAGAGCGATTGAACATTTAGCGAGAAAGCTATTTGAAGCTAACACAAGCTTCAAAACAATTCTTGCGTTCAATATTCCTAAGACAAGAGCGTTTATGCATTTAGATACTGTATTCACTCAAATTGATTATGATAAATTTACGATTCACCCAGGAATTATGAAAGAACTAACGATCTTTGAAATCACAAAAGATCAAACCAATGTAAAGGTATCAAAAGTTGTAACTACACTTGAAGATATATTAGAAAAGCATTTAAAAAGACCAATCACTTTAATCAACTGTGGTGGTGCTGATGTAATCACTAGTGGACGTGAACAATGGAACGATGGCGCAAACACATTATGTATTGCCCCTGGTGTTGTTATTGTATATTCACGTAACCACGTGACGAATCAAATACTTAGAGAAGCTGGAATCACAGTACTTGAAATTCCTTCTAGTGAACTAAGTAGAGGCCGTGGTGGACCTCGTTGTATGAGTATGCCACTATCAAGAGAAAAAATATAATTTAAAGGAGTAATATCATGGCAGTTAATTTAAGAGGAAGAAACTTTATTACATTACTAGATTTCTCACCAGAAGAAATCAAGTATATGCTAGACTTATCAAGAGATTTAAAAAGAGACAAATATCTAGGACACGAACACAAACACTTAACAAACAAAAATATCGTAATCTTATTCGCTAAAGATTCAACTAGAACAAGATGCGCATTTGAAGTTGGTGGAATGGATTTAGGTATGGGAGTTACTTACCTAGGACCAAACGGAAGCCAAATGAATAAAAAAGAATCAGTTATGGATACTGCTAGAGTACTTGGTAGAATGTATGATGGTATTGAATTCAGAGGATACAAACAATCAGACGTTGAAACATTAGGTGAATACGCAGGAGTTCCTGTATGGAACGGTCTAACTGATCTATATCATCCAACACAAATCCTTGCGGATTGGTTAACTATTATTGAACATAAAGGTCATTTAAAAGGAATCAACTTTACTTTTGTTGGTGATGCAAGAAACAACATGGGTAATAGTTTAATGATTGGGGCAGCTAAAATGGGAATGAACTTCACAGCGTTAGCTCCTAAAGAATTATGGCCAGATCAATCATTAGTAGATACATGTAATGCTATCGCTTTAGAAACAGGAGCGACTATTAGAATTACTGATGATGTTAAAGAAGGAACTACAAACGCAGATGTAATCTACACTGACGTTTGGGTATCTATGGGTGAACCTAAAGAAGTTTGGGAAAAACGTATTAAAATGTTAGCTTCATACCAAGTAAACATGGATATGTTAAGAAACGCTAAAGAAGATGTAACATTCATGCACTGCTTACCAGCATTCCATGATGTTAAAACTGATGTTGGTAGCGATATTGCTGCTAAGTTAGGTAAAGATTACCCAGCTGTTAAAAATGGTGAATTAGAAGTTACTGATGAAGTGTTTGAATCTAAACATTCAGTAGTATTCGATGAAGCAGAAAACAGAATGCATACAATCAAAGCAATCATGTTAGCGACTATTGGTTCATAGAATGAGAATAGTTGTAAGTTTAGGCGGAAACGCTCTGGGTAAAAACCCAATCGAACAAAAACAATTACTAATCCAAGTTGCGAAACCAATTGTTGAATTAATCAAAGAAGGTCACGAAGTAGTAATCGCGCATGGTAACGGTCCTCAAGTAGGAATGATTAACCTTGCATTTAGCGAATCTAATTCAACACCTAATATGCCGTTCCCTGAGTGTGGAGCTATGAGCCAAGGTTATATTGGTTATCATATGCAAAACGCCATAGGAAACGAACTAACAGCGCAAAACATTGATAAAACAATCGCATCAATCGTTACACAAGTAATCGTTGATGAGAATGATGAAGCATTTCAAAACCCAAGAAAACCAATTGGTTCATTCTATACATTAGAAGAATCTAAAGTATTAGAAGAAACAATGAACTATATAATGGTTGAAGATAGTGGTAGAGGATATAGAAGAGTTGTACCTAGTCCAATGCCAATAGACGTAAAAGAAAAAGCAGTTATTGCTTCTTTATTAAAAGAAGGACATATCGTAATCACTGTCGGTGGTGGAGGTATTCCTGTCATCGATAACAACGGACAACTTGAAGGAGTTGCCGCAGTTATTGATAAAGATAATGCATCAGCGAAACTAGCTGAACTTATTAATGCGGATATGTTAGTAATCTTAACAGCTGTTGATAACGTTTATATTAACTTTGGTAAAGATAACAGTGAAGCATTAACTAATGTTTCAATTGAACGTATTGAATCTTTAATCAAAGAGAACCACTTCGCTCCAGGAAGTATGCTTCCAAAGATCAACGCAACACTTAAATTCGCTAAGACAGGAAAAATCAGTGTTATCGCATCTTTAAACAATGCAAAAGAAGCATTTAAACTAGAAGCAGGAACAATAATTAAATAAAGACAAATATGACATTCTCAGAATGTCATATTTTTGTTATAATGTTTATGAGAAGAGGGATAGGTATGAAAAAATTTATGTTATTGATGGTGATGGTTTTACTATTATCAGGTTGTAAGGAAGAGATTAAAGATGAACCAGTAATAGAAACAGATCCAAACACAGATTCTCTGGTTGATTTTGAGTTATCAGATGAAGTTTATAGTTATCTAGAAAACAAAGAAATTAATTATGTAGGTGATGATGAAGGATACATATTTATCTCCTACACATTAAATGAACTTGAAGAAGAAATGATTTGTATAAATCCAAATCAGGAAATTGAGTTCACTATAACTGGTGGATATGAATTTCTTCGTGATGTTGTTAAATACGACACTCAGTTCTTGATTCAATACAGATTATTGGATGAATCCGGTGGTTACGGGGTATTTGATTTAAATGGGGATTTGCTGTTTTCTTTTGATAACACATATTATATGCAGAGATCTGATTTAATCGGCGCACCTACTATAGGAGTCGCATACATTGGAAATGATGAGTTTGTGTATATTGAGAAGGAAGATGATCAATTTACTGATCAAACAATGAAACTGATTAAACAGGATAAGAATGATAAGACAGTTCTTTTTGAGTTTTACGCTCATGAGTTTCGTATGTTCGCAGGTTATATTGAAAATGATAGTTTTATAATTTACTACGGTTCAGAGTTTATAAGTGTAAAAATAGCTAGAATTGATTTAGATGGAAATGTCTTGTACGATGAGTTTACGGTACCAGGTTGGGTTCGCTTTGTTGGTGATAGAATAGTTGTTGAAAGAGGTGGGTCATTTATAGTGTACGATTTAAACCTTAATATAACGGCATCATTTTATCTTAGCCGTTTATATAATGTTAAAGATTATGACGGATACATTGTACTCGCATCTGATGAAAAAGAATGTACAGTGAATGATGATGGTTCATATTTGTGTGTGTTTTTAGAACCGGAAATCATAGAGGAAGTTTTATATACGTTTGATGATGGTTCAACATTAGTAAAAAGCATGGACCGAGATCAATTGATTAAGATAGAAATTATTGAGGGCGAAGAAAGAACACTACTAAAGTCTCACGATAAGATTAGGAATGTTATTGTAGAGAATGATTTAATCTATATATCATTGAATGATTACACAAAGTACTACTTAGAAGTGTTTGATTTTGAGGGGAATGTTGTTACGGAAGAAGATGAGTTTCCAGGTGTACTTTTTGCTTTAAAAGACGACGGGAATTACTTAGTTAACTACTGTGAACAAGATCCGCAATCCCCATTCATAACCGACGATAGATATTGCATAAAAGAGGTTGATAGTGAAGGTAACATTATATGGGAACTAGAAGAGTTTTCTCAAGACGCAGTAGTTGAAGAGTTTTCTGATAACTTAGTCATTATAAGTAGTCCATTATGTAACCTATATATAGGTAGACATGATGAATGCGAACTTTTAATTATCTCATTTGATGGGGAAACAAGATTTGATGTTAATGATGATTACAAAGATGTTACGTATTTATATCAAGATGACGATTATATATACATTAGTGCTATTGTATCAAATGGTGTAGGAGGTTACGATAAAGATGGAGTTGTATTTAAGTTAGATTCTTCATTGAATATCGTTAATGAATTTGAGATTGCATACGCAACTTATGAAACTATTTATTATATTGACGAAGATTCATTGGTTCGACATACAATGCAAAAGCCACTTTTAAACTAGAAGTAGGAACAATAATTAAGTAGGACATAAATGACATTCCTTGAATGTCATTTTTTTGTTATAATGTTTATGAGAAGAGGGATACAATGAAAAAGATTATGTTATTGATGGGAATGGTTTTATTATTATCAGGTTGTAAGGAAGAGATTAAAGATGAACCAGTAATAGAAACAGATCCAAACATAGATGCTCTTGTTGATTTTGAGTTATCAAATGAAGTTTATGAGTATCTTGAAGATAAAGAAATTGAGTATGTTGGTGAAGAATCAGGTTACATATTCATTTCTTATATAGTTAATGAAATAGAAGACGAAATGATTTGTATTAATCCTGCTAAAGAAATCCAGTTCACGGTTAGTGGTGGATATGCATCCTTAAGCTATTCAGGAAAGTATGATTCGCAATTCTTAATCGAGTATAGATTGATTGATGAAGAAAGCACGTATGGTGTATTTGATGAAACTGGAGAATTATTGTTTTCTTTTGGACAAATGTACCATATGCAAACTTCAACTCCTGATGATTCGTGGTCTACTGCGGCAGCTTATATAGGTAATGGTGCATTTGTGTATATAGAGATGCCACAGAGTAATTATGCTGAGCAATTAATGAAATTAGTTAAACATGATTCAGATGGTACTACAGTACTCTTTGAATTTCTAGCACATCCGTTTCGTTTATTTGCAGGATATATCGAAGATGATAGTTTTATGATTTACTATGGTTCAGAGTTTGAAAGTGCTAAAATGGCTAGAATTAATATAGATGGTACTGTTTTATACGATCAACCAACTACACCTGGATGGGTTACTTTTGTAGGGGATAGATTTATTGTAAGCAGATCTAATCAACATACTATTTATGACTTAAATCATAAGATTACCGGATCATTCTATGCAAGAGAAAGTATCAGAGAGATATTAGACTATGATGGATATATGGTATTCGTAACTTATGGAGAAGTGTGTACTATGAATGATGATGGTTCATTCCTTTGTGAATATGAAGAACAAGAAATTGAAGAAGAAGAAGTGTTATATAGTTTTGCGGATGGATCGAAGCTTGTAAAAAATGATGGATTAGATAATAAAACTAATATAGAACTTGTTAGTGGGGAAGAACGAGTACTATTAACATCTCACAATTATATTAGGAATGTTATTGTTGAGAACGATTTGATTTATGTGTCTTGGCATACGTTTACAAAATACTACTTAGAAGTATTTGATTTGAATGGAAACATTGTTACTGAAGAAGCCGAATTCCCTGGGGCACTAATTGCTTTTAAAGACGATGGAAATTACATAGTGAATTCCTGTGAACCAACAGCTCAAGCCCCATATATTAGCGAAGATTTAAACTGTATAAAAGAAGTTACTATTGATGGAAATATCGTTTGGGAGTTAGAGAATTTATCTTCTGATGCAGTTATCAAACAGTTTGATGACAACTTAATTATTACAACAGGTCATAATATATGTAGTGTATATTTTGATAGACATCAACCTTGTGAACTTATATTTGTGTCATTTGATGGAGGAACAATATTTGACGTTAATGATGACTATAAAAACGTTACTTATTTATACCAAGAGGGAGATTATATTTACATCTGTGCTGTCGCAGATAATGAAGATGGAGATTACAATATAAATGGAGTTATATTTAAGTTAGATTCTTCATTAAATATCGTTGGTGAATATGATATTGCTTATGCTACCGATACTTCTATTTATTATTTAGATGAAGACTCATTGGTTCGATACACAATGCAAAGGTAACTTTTAAACTAGAAGTAGGAACTATAATTAAGTAGGACATAAATGACATTCCCTGAATGTCATTTTTTTGTTATAATATTTATGAGAAGAGGGATAGATATGAAAAAAATTATAATTACACTATTGATGGTAGTTCTATTATCTGGTTGTAAAGAAGAGCTTAAAGATGAAGAAGAAGAGACTCTATTTAATTTTGTGGAATATCAGTTGTCTGAAGAAGTAATGACTTTACTTGAAAATAGTGATATTGAAAATGTTAAAGAAGCGGATGAATATACATTTATTTCATTCAAACTAAATGAAAATGAACAAGAGATTATTTGTATTGATGCAGATGGTGAGCTTGCATTTACTTTATCTGGTGGATATGAAACATTTATGAAAGTCGAGAAACACGATAATCAATTTCTGATATACTATGATTCAGTTGATTCCTTAAGTGAATTTGCTGTGGTTTCTATGACAGGAGAAGTATTGTTCACAATCGAGAATTCATATTATATGCATTCATCAAAGTCTTTTCTTGATGATTCTATTGGGGTAGAATATCTTGGTAATGGCGAATATGCTTTCATTCAATTGGGAAGTGACATAGATGATGATAAATCGATGAGTTTAATTATAAAATCTGAAGATAGTGAAACTGTGTTATTTGAGTTTGTATCAAATCAGTTTTCTCTTAACGCAGCTTATATTGAAAATGATAGCTTTATGATAATGTATCGCTCAGAAGCGGAAGGTCCTAATATGGCTAGAGTTGCTATGGATGGTACTTTAATATATGATAATCCAATTACCCAATCAGGATGGGCAATTTATGTTGGAGATAAAATTATCTTTAGGGACAGCATGACAAAATATATTTATGATCTTGATCTAACTTTAATGTCAGTATCATACATATTTAATAATAATATAATGGATATAATTGACTATGATGGATATCTTACTATTTACGGTACTGTGGCAAATTGCACAGTATATGACAATGGGGATACAGAATGTGAAAACGTTGAATATTTGGATTACCAAGTAATACATGTGTTTGAAGATGGCTCAGAATTGGTTAGAAAAACCGAGAATGATGATGTTGAATTGGGTGTGTATAAAGATGGTGTTTTAATATCAATACTTCCAAGTAGTGATATAGAAAACATAGTAGTAAAAGACGAGCTGATCTATGTCTCAACATATTACTATCCAAATGATTATTTAACCATATATGATAAAGAAGGAAACGTAGTAACAGAAAAAGAACGATTTAACGGTCTAGTGTTATCCGTTAAGGATAATGGAAATTACATTGTTGATTATTGTGAGATAGATCCATTATACCCACACAATATTACTAATTATGATTGTGTAAAAGAAGTAGATTCTGAAGGTAATATAATATGGGAAATAGAAGATGTTTACTACAATATTCAGTTACAAGAGGTACTCGGTTTGTATATACTTACATCTGGAGAAGATGCTTGTGATTATGTATTACTATTGGACACAAGTTGTCCTGTAGTAATAGCGTCAGACTCAGGGGAGATATTACTTGATTTAAATGAAGAATATTATAGTATGAGGTATATATTCCATACAGATGAATTTATTTATTTAATTGCATTTGATGAGGACGCAATTGGATATCCTTATTTTGATGAAGGTAAAATACTAAAAGTGGATACAGATGGAGTTGTAGTTGAAGAGTTAGATATCGCACATGTTACGTATCACTCAGTATATTTTCTGTCTCTTATACACATCT
>SDWO01000180.1 GCA_004195325.1 Candidatus Izemoplasma acidinucleici
CAAAGAGATGCTCCAATAAGGAGGAATATATATGAATTTTACGAAAGACGATGTATATTATTTTAATCAGGGAAAACTATACGATAGTTATCGTATCTTTGGTGCGCATTTAGAGAAAAATGAGTTAGGTGAAATACTAGGAACAAGGTTCACAGTATACGCACCACACGCCAAAGAAGTAAACGTACTTGGTGAATTTAACGATTACCAAGCATGGGTTCATAATTTAACAAAAGTAGATAGTTCAGGTATCTGGAGTATCTTAGTTAAGGATGCCTTAGAATGGCATATGTATAAATATCAAATCAAAACACAAGATGATAGAGAAATATATAAGAGTGATCCTTATGCATTTTTTAGTGCAGCACGTCCTGAAACAATGAGTAAAATTTATGACTTAGAAGGATATAATTGGAACGATGGATTATACATGGAAGATAGAAATAAGGAACGCTCATATGAGAATCAAATGAGTATTTATGAAGTTCATTTGGGGACATGGATGGTTAAACCTGATGGCACATTCCATAAATTCAATGAACTTGTTGATTTACTAATTCCATATATTTTGGAGAACGGTTTTACACATGTTGAATTAATGCCTGTTATCGAACATCCACTTGATCAATCTTGGGGGTACCAAGGGACAGGATACTATAGCGCTACATCACGTTTTGGAGTACCAAAGGATCTGATGTATTTTGTAGATCAGTGTCATCAAAACAATGTGAAAGTAATATTGGACTGGGTTCCAGGACACATTTGCAAAGACAATCATGGACTATATATGTTTGATGGTGAACCACTATATGAATATAATGAAGAGTGGAAACGTGAAAACATTGTTTGGGGTACTGCAAATCTTGATTTAGGTAAAGGTGAAGTTCAGTCCTTTCTAATATCAAATGCCTTGTTCTGGATGAAAAATTTCCATATTGATGGGTTTAGAATTGACGCAGTTAGTAACTTGATTTACTACTTAGGTAACTCAAATCATGGAGTAAATGAAGGTGCTTTAACATTCATTAGAAACTTAAGTACTCAAATCTTTAAATATTATGATAATGCATTATTAATCGCAGAAGATTCAACCGCATTTCCTAAAGTAACTCATCCAATAGAACTTGGTGGACTTGGGTTTAACTATAAATGGAATATGGGTTGGATGAATGATACACTTGAGTATTTTGAAAAGGATCCAGTATATCGTAAATTTCATCACCATGAAATTACGTTTGGGTTAACATACGCATTCAGTGAAAACTATGTATTACCGTTATCTCATGATGAAGTAGTACATGGTAAAAAATCCCTTGTGAACAAGATGCCAGGAGATTACTGGCAGAAATTCGCTAACTATAGAGCTTTGATGGGATTGTTTTATACTCATCCAGGAAAAACATTATTGTTTATGGGTGGAGAATTCGCACAAATGCACGAATGGAAAGATCATACAGAATTAGATTGGAATTTATTAGAATATCCATTACATAAATCAGCTCAGTTATTTAACAAAGATATGAATCTCGTTGTTAAACATCATGCTTCACTTCATCAACTAGATGGAAATGAAGAGGGATTCAGGTGGATTGATTCTAACAACAGTGACATGTCTGTGTTTAGTTTTGTGCGTTACGCAAAAGATAAAAATGATTTTGTTATTGTAGTTTTTAACATGACACCTATCGTACACCATAATTTTAGAATTGGTGTTCCAAAAAAAGGGAAATATCATGAAATCATAAATAGTGATAGGGCAATATATGGAGGATCAAACTTATACAATGGTGAACATATGTTTACAGAAGATGTTTCATATAATGATTTTGATCAGTCTTTACAAATGGTGTTAAGTCCATTATCAATAACAATTATTAAGAATGGTGATTAGATGAAGAAAATAGTAGCAATGGCATTAGTAGGCGGAAGAGGATCTAGATTAGGAGATATTACAAAACATACCGCAAAACCAGCGGTATCTTTTGGTGGAAAATATCGACTAATTGATTTTGTATTATCCAATTTAGTCCACTCAAACATTGATACTATTGGTCTATTAACACAATATGAACCTCACCAACTTACTAAGTATATAGGAAACGGAAGCACATGGGATTTAGATGTTAATGATGGAGGTATTTCTTTCTTAACTCCTTACACATCGACAAGTGGTGAACAATGGCAAAAAGGTACTGCACACGCCATCAAACAACACATGCATTTCGTTGACCAGTATGAAGCTGAACATATTCTTATTTTGTCGGGAGATCACATCTATAAAATGGATTATCAAGAACTTATAAACACTCATTTAGAAAATAATTCTGATATTACTATCGGTGCTTTTAAAGTGAAAAAAGATGCATCAAGGTATGGAATATTAGAACTAAATAAAAGTAATGAAGTTGTAAGTTTTGAAGAAAAACCTGAAATCCCAAAAAGCAATAAAGCATCTATGGGTGTCTATGTTTTTAAAACTTCAGTATTAAAGCAATTACTTGAACATAGTGAGCAATTATTAGACTTTGGAAAAGATATTATTCCGTTCGCATTGTCACACAACTACAATTTATGTGGATACATGTTCAATGGATATTTTAAGGACGTTGGGACTATCGTTAGTTTATTTGAAGCGAATATGGATTTAATAGACAACCCTAAATTTCTAAAACTACATGAATACAAGGATTTCCCAATCTACACCAAATCAAGTAACTTACCACCTCACCACATAACCAAACATGGATCAGTTACAAGTTCATTAGTTAGTGATGGATGTTTGATTGAAGGAAGATTAGTTAAGGCAATTTTGAGCAGTGGATGTTACATAAAAAAACATTCGGTATTAAGTAACGTAATCTTATATAATAATGTAAAAATTGAAGAACATGTAAATCTTCACAATTGTATAGTTTTGGAAAATACAATTGTACCTAAAAATACTACATTGTCTTTTGATGAGATCACAGTTATTGATGATGATTTTCTAAGGGGGTACAATAATGAATGAAATACTATCAATTATTGATGCTACCTTTAAGGATAACTTAAACCAATTGACATTACATCGTATGCCAGGAGCTATACCGTTTGCTGGTAAGTTCAGACTAATCGATTTTGCATTATCAAATATGAGAAACTCAAACATCACAAACGTAGCGATATTTCCATATGGAAACTATCGTTCTTTGCAAGATCATGTTGGAAGTGGAAAACGATATGATTTAGATAGAAGAAAAGATGGATTGTTCATCCTTCCACCTAAAAATCTATACATCCTACCTGGACAAATGATTACATTCCAAAGAATGTATGAACATATTGAGTACTTTACTCGTTCCAACCAAGAATACGCTCTAATAACAGCAGCAAACATCGTTTGGAACATTGATTTTAATGATTTATTACACTATCATAAAGAATCAAACGCAGATATCACAGAAGTCGTTTTTCAAAATATAAGATTAAAAACATTTATCCTAAAAAAATCATTATTATTGGAATACATTTTAGGATACGATACACTTGAATATAAAACAATATTAGATGTTGTTGAAAGTGCACCAAATACACTAATCAATATCTATGAACATAAAGGGTACACAAGAACAATCACGGACTCTTTTAACTATCTAAAATCAAATCTTGATATTCTTGATTTTAATAAGGGAAAACAAGTTTTTGTTGATGGAAGACCAGTCTATTCTAAAGAAAAAACATCACCACCAACAAGATATCTACAAAACGCTAAAATTGACAACTCAATGATCTCAGCTGGTAGTGTTATAGATGGGACCGTAATAAATAGCGTAATAGGACGTGACGTAATCATTAGAAAAGGGACTATTATTAAAAACAGTTATATAATGAGTAATAGCTTTATTGAGGAGAATGCCCATATAGAATATGCCATTTTGGATAAACAAACGGTAATCAAAGCCAACACATTAATTGTTGGTAGTTTACGAGATCCATATATAACACAAAAAGAACAAATTGTTTCTACAACAGAAAAACAAAGAATTTTATTAGTTGCTAGTGAAAGTTATCCATTTATAAAAACTGGTGGGTTAGCCGATGTCATCGGATCATTATCAAGAAACCTTGGTAGAACTAATGTCGATGTCACAGTTATAATTCCATATTATAAAAAGATTAAAGACTCTTTCAAAGAAAGTATAAAAAGTGAGTTCAGTAAAACAATAATCTTTAATGAAAAAAGATATAAAGTCAGAATTTACTCATATTTATACAAGAAAGTTAAATACTACTTTGTAGATAACTTTGATTTCTTTGATAATGAGAATGTTTACGGATACGATAATGATGTTGAACGATTTGCCTTCTTCAACAAGACAGTAGTTGATTTACTAGATGACTTTGAACAATTTGACTTAGTTCATATCCATGATTGGCATACGTCGTTAATCCCTATTCTAATCGATAATTCACCTCATAAAGGTCTAAAAACATTACTTACAATACATAATATTGAGTACCAAGGTATAGGGCCGAAAGATACAATTAGGAAACTCGGTATAACCAATTTCACATTCAAAGACGAGTTTGTTAATTGTTTAGAAATTGGAATTAATACTGCTACAAAAATATCAACAGTATCTCAAACATACAAAGAAGAACTGAAGTATGAGTATTATGGTAAGAACTTAACATATGGAATCATCAAAAGAGAACGTGATTTCTACGGTGTCTTGAATGGTATAAGTAGTAGTTGGAACCCTGAAAAAGATAATCAAATTCATACTAAATACTCTATAAATACAATTCAAGAAAAAATACATAACAAAAGATTCCTTCAAAAATTAAGTAACTTCGAACCAAACGATAATGCATTTATAATTGGAATGGTTACAAGGATAACAGAGCAAAAAGGATTTGATCTAATTATTCAATCATTTAGATCAATCTTACAAAATGAAAACATCTATTTTGTTTTATTAGGTACAGGAGACAAATGGTATACACAAGAACTACAGAAACTAGAGAATGAATTCCCTAATAATGTATGCTTATATCTTGGATATGATGCCACAGTTCCCAATTACATATACTCTGGATCAGATATTTTCTTAATGCCATCAAGGTTTGAACCTTGCGGCTTAGGACAGATGATTGCAATGAAATACGGGACCTTACCACTTGTTAGATCAACAGGGGGATTAAACGACACAGTTGAAAGATATGATTCATTTAATGATAAAGGAAATGGATTTGTATTCAATAATTATGATTCATCTGAGATGAAAGCTCAGATAGATTTCTCATATAATCTATTCGCAAATAACAAGCTAGTTTGGAACAAAGTAATGCTTCGAGCTATGAAAGAAGACAACTCAATCAAAAAAGCAGCATTTAAATACAAGGAATTGTATAAGGCAATTACAGAAAATATACCTAAAACACGTGAATTTGAGTAAAAAATAGTGGAAAATACAATAAAAACACTATATTTTACGATAATTGCGTGTTTTTTATAAATAAACGTCTTATTTGTATGAAAAGCAACAAGATAACGGTTTCACAGATGTTTTCATATTAAATATGTCAATATTTTGCTATAATTTTGGTGAAGGAGTGATTTTATGATTTCGTATTTCAAAGATGAATTTACATTCTTAAGTGAATTTAAGGAACGTATTGAAAAAAGATATGTCGTGACATTAGAAAACGCAAGTTTAAGACAAAAGTATAACGTACTGGGTGAACTTGTTTCTGAACAAATATCTAAGAATTGGATGAAAACAAATGAGAAGCTTAAAACCTCATCTAATAAAGAAGTATACTATTTCTCAATGGAATTTTTAATGGGAAGATTAATCACAAACAATATTCAAAATCTAGGACTACGTCCGTTAATTGATAAAGCTCTAAAATTGGTTGATTTAGATTTAAATGAAATAGAGCATTATGAAAGTGATGCTGGACTTGGTAATGGTGGACTAGGTAGACTTGCCGCTTGTTTCTTAGATTCAATAGCTTCAATAGGATATCCTGGATATGGTAATGGTATTCGATACCGTTATGGTTTATTTGAACAACAGTTCGAAAATGGATATCAAATGGAAAAACCAGATGATTGGTTAAAAGATGGTTATGTTTGGGAAGTACGTAGAGAAGAAGAAAGTTTACTAGTACCTTTTGGAGGACGTGTATCTTTTGAGAACCACCGTGCTGTATATCATCCTGATGAATTAATCAATGCTGTACCTTATGATGTACCTATAGTTGGAGATAGAAATAGTATAGTAACATCATTGCGTTTATGGAACGCAGAACCAACTGATAAAAAACCTGCAGAAAAAAATGCGTTAGAATATGATCAAGAAATAAGAAATATTAGTGGATTCCTATATCCAGATGACGCTACTAGAGAAGGAAAAGTATTAAGATTAAAACAACAATACTTCTTTAGTGCAGCTGGTGTTAGAAGCATTATTAAAAACTTCATAACAAAACATAAAGACTTGAAAAAGTTACCAAAGAAAATAGTCATTCAAATAAATGATACTCATCCAAGTTTAGTTGTACCGGAATTGATGAGATTATTAGTTGATGAACATGATTTTACTTGGGACGAAGCTTGGACAATCACAACGCAAACTTGCGCATATACAAACCATACAATTCTGGCTGAAGCTTTAGAAAAATGGCCAGTTGATATTCTAGCACCTGTACTACCAAGAATTTACCAAATCATTGAAGAAATCAATAAACGTTTCTGTGGTTTCTTAATTGAAGAAGGATATAGCCAAGAAAAAGTCACAGATCTAGCCATTATTGGTAATGGTCTTGTTAGAATGGCTCATTTAGCTATCGTTGGAAGTTTTAGTGTTAATGGTGTAGCTGCATTACATACAAACCTACTTAAAAATGTTGAAATGAAAGATTGGCACATGATTTACCCAACAAAATTTAATAATAAAACAAATGGAATAACACATCGTAGATGGTTGTTACATAGTAACCCTGAACTTTCAGAAATATTAAATACTGTAACTACTGAATGGTTAGATGATCCTAACAAATTAGAGAAATTCTATAACAAATCAAATACTAAAAAATATAGAAAACTTATTAAAGATATGAAACTTAAAAAGAAACAACAACTTGCAGACCGTATTTTTAGTGAACAAGGGATCAAAATTGATCCTACAAGTATTTTTGATGTTCAAGTTAAGAGATTACACGAATACAAAAGACAACTAATGAATGCATTACATATAATGTATGTTTACAACAAACTAAAATCTGACAAGAACTTCAAAGAAAACTATTATCCACATACATTCATCTTTGGAGCAAAAGCAGCAGCGGGATATTACTTTGCTAAGAAGATTATTAAACTGATCACAACAATATCAGAAAAAGTTAATAACGACCCAGAAACTTCAGATTTACTAAAAGTTGTATTTGTTGAAAATTATAATGTTACATACGCTGAATCAATTATGCCAGCCTGTGATATATCAGAACAAATATCAACTGCTTCAAAAGAAGCAAGTGGAACTGGAAATATGAAATTCATGATGAACGGTGCAATTACTCTAGGGACAATGGATGGAGCGAATGTTGAAATTGCCGAACTTGTTGGTAAGGACAATATAGTTATATTTGGATTAGATAGTGAAGAAGTGAATGAATACTATGCTAATGGAACATACAATCCATTAGAAGTATATGAAAATCACTCGGATCTAAAATTAGTAATGGATCAATTAACAAATGGGTTCTTTGAATCTGTACCAAAAGATGAATTCAAAGAAATTAGTGATAAATTACTTAAAAGAGATCAATACTTTGTACTATTAGATTTTGAAAGCTATCGTGATGCACATGAACGAGCTAATGAATTATATAAAAATGAGGAAGCTTGGTTCAAATCAAGTATCATAAATATCGCAAAATCCGGATACTTTAGTAGCTGTCTCTTATACACATCTGACGCTGCCGACGAATA
>SDWO01000164.1 GCA_004195325.1 Candidatus Izemoplasma acidinucleici
AGATGTGTATAAGAGACAGGTTATAATTAAGTCAGATATAAGTATTGGATTTAGACAAGTTGAATATAAGCAAATAGGAGGATTAATTATGAAAAGAATTAAACTAATTATTATGGCTTTAATTTTGGTATTTACTTTGGGAGGTTGTAATAATACAGACCCACCTGAAATAAATGGGACTGAGGATGTAACTTTACAACTCGGAGATACATTTGATTTATTAGATGGTATTACGGCATACGATAATGAGGATAACGATATAACAAGTGATATATCTGTTGTTGTTCGTAACTCTACAGGAGATATCGCTACTTTTAATACTGATGCACCTTTTGTATTTTTTGTATCGTATAGTGTAACAGATGATTCAAGTAGATCAACAGTTGAAGAACGAATAATTACTGTTGAAGGAGTACTTGATATAATTGTTCCAATTATAGTCGGGGCAATTGATAAAACAATATCAACAGGAGAAGTGTTTGAGGCACTCCTTGGAGTGACATCAAGTGATGATATTGATGGAAATATTACTAGTGATATAGAAGTAATAATTTCTAATAGTGATGATGTAATAGTTGGAAGTATTGATAACTCTGTACCTGGTGTTTACACTATTGATTATAGTAGTGTTGATGAAGCTGGAAATATTGGAGTTCTATCAATTACTTTAACAATTATAGACGATGAGGAACCAGTAATTACTGCTGAAGACGTTGACATCAATAGTGATTTGATATTTGATCCAGTAGCTCACGCTACTGCATCAGATAATATTGATGGTAATCTATCTAGTAATCTTGTATTTGTTATTAAAGATTCTAGTGGAACAGTAATACAAGGTATCGGTGAAATTGCTGGAGCTTATACTGTGACATATAGTGTGAGTGATGCTGCAGGTAATGAAGCATCAAAAGAAATTACAGTAAATGTAATTGACGTTATTGAACCAATAATAACAGCACCTGTAATCTTCATTTATGTACCAGATCATTTAACATTTGAACCGTTAGATTATTTTAGCGCATTAGATGAAACTGATGGAGACTTAACAGGCGATGCAGTTATTAGATATACCAATGCTGATTTAGTAGAAGTTACTGTTATGGACGTACCTGGATTATATACAATGACGGTTACTGTAACTGATGCAGCGGGTAATGAAACATTTACTAACTTTACACTTAATGTTGAAGGTGATCCAATTGGATTTGCTGATTTACCATTAGGCTTTGCTACTACAGAATTAACAACATATTACTCAGATATATTTAACAGTAATATGACAACAGCGGAAGTATGTGCGAAATATATTGGAGACGTTCCATTTGATATGATCATTACAAATGCTGAGTGTTTATTAGGATTAGAACAAGTTAAAACACTAGTAACATCGTTCAGTGTAGATGTAGTGGTACAAGGTGATGTTGAATTAACATACTACTTAGCTACAGTTACATTAGATTTAGATGGAATGGATAGTATTACTTTTGAATTAGAATATAACTTTATGGGATATGAATATGATACTGAGTTTTTCATAAACTTTGTAACGGATCCATTTGTATTCGAACCACCAACAATAGAAGTAACTCTAGCAGAAGCAGAAATTGCTTTACAAGATTATTATACTGATTTAATAGATGAAACTTATTTAATTGAAGATTTCTGTAACGATTATGTTATGGGTTCTGTAACTAATGATGCTTCACTGCAAGAGTGTATTGATGGACTAACTAATGTTAGAAGTTACCTAACATCATTCACAATTGATTCAGTGGCAATGGAATTAATAAGTCCACCTGAGGGAGATCCATTCGATGGATTTAAAGCAGTTATTACTTTAACCACGGTTGATGGAACCGGGACAATAGATTTATACTTTGCATTCTTCAACCATGAAGGATCACCGCTAATTTCATTATTTGGAAGTCCAATTGGTGAAGACAATGGTGGCGGTGGAGGAGAAACGGCAGATTTAACTTTAGCAGAAGCTGAAGTATTAATCGATCAATTCTACTTAGATATAATGAACAATACTTTAACAAATGCTGATTTCTGTGAAGAGTATTATTTCTTAGCAGATGATATGGAACCAATGGATATCACTGAATGTGGAGTATTTAGAGATGATCTTCTTACTTACGCATACACATATGTAACTGGAACGTTAGAGTTTATTGAAGGACAAAATGGTGGACCTTCAGTATTTATAATGGCAATGACTAGAACGCTTGATGCTGTTGATCATAATTATCAAGCAATGTTCTTCTTTATGGTAGGACAAGATAATTTACCTGTATTAATGACTCCTGCGAGCAACTCAGTAGGGGACGCTGATTTACAAATGGGTGGTGGACCTGAATTTGCTGATTTAACTTTAGTAGAAGCTGAAGTATTAATCGATCAATTCTATTTAGATATTATGTCTTCGAGTATTACAACAACTGATTTTTGTGCTTCGTACCCAATGCTTAACGAAGATATGAGTGATATGAGCAATGCAGATTGTTTAGTATTTAGAGACGCATTAATAACCAACTTATATATCTTTGAAACACTTACTTTGGAGTATTTCCCTAGTGAAAACGGTGGACCTCCTTATTTCATCATTAATATGGAAAGAACACTTGATGTAACTACTATTTCATATCAAGCAATGTTCATGTTTATGTTAGATGAACAATCAAATGTAATGGTAATGGCAGTTGCTGATAACTCAGTAGGAGACGCAGAATTAAATATGGGTGGTGGTGACGGACCAGAGATTGCAGATATCGATGTAGCTACAGCAACATCATTGATTAATCAGTATTATCTTGATGCTGTAGACAATACAATGACAGATGCTGATTTCTGTGTTACTTACTTCACATTAGCAACAACAATGGAACCACTTGATACAGGAACATGTTCATCTTTAAGAGCATCAATCGTAGTTGAAGGATTTACTTTTACAGCGACAGATGTGGTATTCGTTGATGGACAAAATGGTGGACCTCCATATTTCGGAGCAACAATAACCGCTACTGATGGAACTATTGAAAAAGTTTATGATTCAATGTTTATCTTTATTGTTGGACAAGATTCAAATCCAGTACTAGCAACACAATTATCAGTAAGTGTCGGAAATGAATTTAGTTTAGGTATGGCACCATTTGATATCGACCTTGCTCAAACAATGATTGATGATTTCTATAGTGATTTATTTAATGCTTCAATTGATACAACAACCTTCTGTAACACTTGGGTAGAAAACAATCCTTTATATACCGGGACTACTCAAGACTGTGTTGAAGGAAGAGCGTATTCGTTAAGTAGAAGTGAAGTGTATACATTAGATGTAGTAACGTTATATTCTGATTATGAATTTGATGTTTACCAGGTACAAGTAACTGCAACACTGGGACAAGACTATATGGGATATACAATGTACTTCTTTATAACAACGGATGGATCAAATAACTATTTAACTTTAATGGCAGAGATTATTAGAGATATACCTACTCCATAATTAATTTAGGCGACTCAAACTGAGTCGCCTTTTTTTATACACAACAAGACAAAACATAAGTGGAAAGACTAAATAGATTTGTATTTTGTTTTATAAGGATAGATAGTATACTTATTATAGTAATTCTACTTAGAACTTTTGATTTTACAGATAATTAACAGCATAATTCATATATACGCAACCACTGGGTGACAAAATTCAAAGTGTGGTTGGTGGTTAGCAACTAAGGAATGTTATATCCTTTTTATGAAAGCGAGGCAGATAAAATGATATTAGCAGATAAAATAATGTGTTTAAGAAAACAAAAGGGCTGGTCTCAAGAAGAACTGGCAAATAAGATGAGTGTATCTAGACAATCTGTATCAAAATGGGAAAGTGAAAGTACTATACCCGAGATGGACAAGATTGTATTGTTAAGTAATATTTTCAATGTATCAACTGATTACTTATTAAAAGAAGATATGAAAGAAGATTGTAGCAATATAGTTGAAGTTGTTGTTCCTGAAAAAGAACCCGTTATTTTAAGCAACCAAGATGTATATATGTATATTAAGGAATCTAGTAAATTATCAAAGTATATCGCAACTGGAGTATCTTTATGTATCTTGGGAGCTACGATATTGATATTTAGTTCAGTAATGTATTTGAATCCAATATTTAATAACACACCGATTAAGCGAGATGAAGCTATTCTGCTTGGATTAGTAGCAATGATTATCCTTGTAGCACGTTCTGTATTCATATTTCTAAAAGGATTTGTATCAAAAACTATTATTAAGTATGGAGTTAGAGATTATAAAACATACTTAACGGATTCTGATAAAAGATTGGTAGAAGAAGAAAAAGTAAACTACAAAAAAACTCATAAACGAGGTATTGAATTTGGTGTAGCCTTATTGATTACTGGGCTTATCCCAATATTGGCTGGTGGAATGCTTAATGCATCAGAAACCAATATTATTTTACTGACAACTTTATTCTTAGTAATAACTAACTTTGCGATTCATATTATAATAAGAGTAGCAATGCATATTCGTGTATTTGATATGTTATTAAACAAAAACTAAGCAAAAGAAAAGACCGAATTCTGAACTGAACCCTAAAAAGTAGACACTTAAATAAAAAGAGTCTACTTTTTTATTTCCTTATATTATAACTCTTTCTTATAAGCTACTGCGAAGTATTCTAGAGACTTTTTGTCTAGTGGTGTTACTTCATCAATTTTAAAATTACTATTTGAAATCAAGTCTAATAACTCAGAATTATTAAGTGATGTAATTTTTGGTACCAATCCAGTTACTCCAATTGTTTTCAATAAAAGATTAATTGCTTTTCTTTCTTTCATACATGGGGTCACTGATATGAATACTCCTCCAGGTTTCAGCAATTCATTAATCCTATTTAATACTTGTGATGGGTCTTCAACTAGATGAAGAATATATAACGCAATTACAACATCATATGTGTTTGGTTGAATTGAATTATCAAATATATCTGTTGTACTATATTCTATATTTTTGTTCTGTTGTTTTATAGCTTTTTCTTTTGAGATATTAATCATGTTTTCAGAGATGTCGATACCATGGATGCTCATGACATTACTAGATAAATCATTTGAGGCATTTCCAGTTCCACAACCAAAGTCTAACAAGATGTCTGTTGGCTTTAGATGTTTCCTTGTCCTTTTAATTATTTCAATATACGAAGGCTTATCTTTCTCTTCTTCACGATCATAACTTTTTGCCATTCTATTCCAAAACTTTTCTGGTTTTTTCATTTCATATTCACCTGTATTTCCTATCGGAGTATCAATATTATTATATTGCCTATATGTATTATCATATCACAAATGAATACGGAGTATTGCCTATTTATTATTATTCAATAGAGTTGTGATGTTTTCAATGCAATATGGTAAAATATTTAAGTGGAGGTGGGTGAATGAATCTACCAGTTCATAGAATTATCCCTTTCTCAAATGTTGAAGGTATAGGGAATCGTACGAGTATTTTTGTACAAGGTTGTAATTCCAATTGTCTTTATTGTCATAACTCAGAAACAATTCCAATGACAAGTAAGGATTCTAAATTGTATTCAATTGAAGAGTTACTAGATGTTATTAAAAACCAAATGCCCTTCATTAGAGGTATCACTATCTCAGGTGGGGAACCGACACTTTATCATGAATTTCTGATAGAGTTGTTTAAAGAGGTACATAAACTTGGATTAACTTGTTATATTGATGCGAATGGTTTTTTTGATTATGAATCATTATTACCGTTAATTGATGAAACGGATAAATTCCTGTTTGATATTAAGGGATTAGGACAATCTCTAAATGATTTATGTTTTTCAGATTCACTGGGGAACATTAATCACTTGGCTAAGAATGCGAGTAATAGATTCGGTGTAGAAGATGAACATCTAAAAAATCTAGAGTTACTTTTAAAAAGAAAAAAAATTGAAGAAGTAAGATTTGTCTATCTAAAAAACTTTTATGATACTTCAAAAGTAATTGATGAGATTTATAACTTGTTAAGACAATATCCAGATGTTTTATTCAAAGTTATAAGAATGCATACAAGAGGATTACCAAAAGAACGTCTAAAATTATTAAAAGGATCTTTTCCATCAACAAGTGACTTTGATGAAATTAAGTCATATATTGAAGCTAAAGGGTTTAAAACACTTAAGTTTATAGAGTAATTATCTATCAATCGTATTAATAGAGTTAACGATAATATTTTTGTAAAGAGGTGCTATATGATAAGTAATAAAAATGATATTCTAACTGTAGTTAAAAGTTCAGAATTAACAACACAACAAAAACTTGTAGCTTTAGGAAACATTGGAGAACGCTTGTTTTCTCCGGTTGAACTTCTAGGATACACAGAAGAAGAAATGTCATATCTTGATAATCAGATGATTTGTGATCTGAATGAAGGATATGCTCTTTATCGACCAAGGTATATTGTTCCTAACTATGATGTGTTTGTCAAAAATGGTGTAGAGTTCTTAGAGTTAGATCCACCAACTAATTTAGATGAATTACTTGATGGGTTATTAATTATATATACACATGTACCATCAGTAACATCATTCCCTGTATTCATTGGACATCTCGATCGATTGATGGAACCATTTATTACTGGTGAAGGTGATTATGTTAAAATTAAGAGATTTCTAAATCATATTGATAAAGCAATAACTGATTCATTTTGTCATGCAGATATAGGTCCATATGAAACTGAAGCAGGTAAACTGATTTTAAAAGCAGTTATGGAACTGAAAAACCCAACACCTAACATGACTATTAGATATGATATAAATAAAACATCAAGATCCTTTGCTGAACTTGCTGCTAAGTCGTGTCTTTTAGTGTCTAAACCATCTTTCTCTAACGATGCTTACTACAACGACGATGTTGGAGAACATGCAATATGTAGTTGTTATAACGCTCTTCCATATGGTGGGGGTGCTTATACACTATCTAGGTTACGTCTAGGTACAATAGCTAGAGCTGCTGGTAATCTTGATACTTTAATAAATTCATTACTGCCAAAAGTAAGTAAACTTACGCTTTCAATGATGGATAAAAGAATAAAATTCATTGTTGAAGAATCAAATTTCTTTGAATCAAGTTTTCTTCAAAAGGAAGGATTCATTAGTAAAGATAACTTCACAGCGATGTTTGCAATTGTAGGATTAGCTGACGCAGTTAATGAAATTCTTAAGTCTGAAGGAATTAATGAGACGTTCGGCCAATCTACAAGAGGAGATGAAATTGGACATATCATTATGAATACTGTTCAAAATGAAGTTGATAATCATGAAGCAGTATATGCTTCTAGAACAAACAACAGATATCTTTTGCATGCACAAGTTGGAGCATCAATACATGAAGAGGATAAATTGAACACTCCTGCTCACAGAATTAAAGTTGGACAAGAACCAATACTAATTGATCACTTGAAACATTCTGCTCCTTTCCATCAATATTTTCCATCTGGAACTGGAGACTTGTTTGCTTTTGATAATACTTATGTAGATCATCCAGAAGCTGTAGTTGATATAATAGATGGAGCATTTAAAAGTGGGTATCGTTATATCACAACATACATGAAGGATACTGATTTAATTCGCGTTACGGGTTATCTTGTCAAGAAAAGCGAGATAGAGAAATTGAAAAACAAACAAGCAGTTTTACGTGATACCACAGTATTCGGTCATGGAACAAATGAAAATAACCAAGTGTTTGATAGAAAACGTAGAAAATAACAGATTTGAAGTTGTATAGAATATTAGAGATTCTATAAAAAAGAGATAGAGTTCTATCTCTTTTAATATACATTTAACGC
>SDWO01000085.1 GCA_004195325.1 Candidatus Izemoplasma acidinucleici
ATGGATACTGTAGAAAATATAGTAAAAGAAATAATAAGAGACTGTAGAAAAGATTTACAATTAGTTGGAGGATAACAGTATGAAAAGAAGAGTAGTTGTTACAGGTATTGGAGCGATAAGCCCAATCGGAAATGATGCTCCTACAATGTGGGAAAATGCAAAAAAAGGAATCAATGGTATAGATTTTGTTAAACGATTTGACATCGAAACCAATAACGTAAAAATTGGTGCAGAGATCAAAGACTTTGACTTTGTTGAATACTTTGGTAGAAAACAAATGAAACGTATGGATCGTTTCGTACAATTAGGAATGATTGCTACAAAAGAAGCGGTTCTAGATAGTGGAATTGATTTTGATACAGTAGATAGAGACCGTGTTGGTGTTTATTATGGATCAGGAATCGGTGGATTAGACACTATTGCAAATGAAGAAGATAAAGCAAGAAAAAGAGGATTTGATAGAATAAGTCCTTATTTCATTCCAAGCGCTATTATTAATATAGCAGCTGGGCAAATTGCGATTGATTATGGGTTAAACGGAATGGCTACTAGTACCGTTACTGCTTGTGCAAGTGCTACAAACAGTATAGGTGATGCTTTTAGAACAATTCGTGATGGTTATTTAGATATGGTTCTTGCAGGTGGAACTGAAGCAAGTTTAATACCGTTAGGATTAGGTGGATTCAATGTGATGCAAGCGTTGAATAGATCTAATGATCCAAATAACGCTTCGATACCTTTTGATGCAAACCGTTCAGGGTTTGTTATGGGTGAAGGTGCTGGAACATTAGTCCTTGAAACATTAGATGCTGCTTTAGCACGTGGTGCTAAAATATATGCTGAATTAGTAGGATATGGAGCAACATGTGATGCATTCCATATTACTGGACCAGATCCAGAAGCAAACGGTGCAAAAAAATGTATGTTAATGGCAATTAAAGATGCTGGATTAGAAGTAACTGATGTTGATTATATCAATGCTCATGGAACTTCAACTCCGTTAAATGATAAAACTGAGACATTAGCGATTAAAAAGGCATTTGGAGAACATGCGTATAAATTAAACGTATCTAGTACAAAGTCGATGACAGGTCATTTACTTGGTGCCAGTGGAGCGATTGAAGGAATCTTTGCAGCTTTAAGTACAAGAGATAATTTTATTCCTCCTACTATCAATACAAAAACATTAGATGAGTTATGCGATTTAAACTATACACTTGGTAAAGGTGTAGAAAAAGAAGTAAATGTAGCGATATCAAACAGTTTAGGTTTTGGTGGACATAACGCTACAATCGCATTCAAGAAATATAGGGGGTAGATTATGTTATTAAATAGTAATCAAATACAGGAAATTATTCCACATAGATATCCGTTTTTACTAATCGATCAAGTATTAGAATTAGTACCGGGTGTTAGTTGTGTAGCTAAGAAAAATGTATCAGCAAATGAAATGCAGTTTATGGGACATTTCCCAGAAGCGCATGTTATGCCAGGAGTATTAATGGTTGAAGCATTAGCACAAACTGGTGCAGTTATCATTCTATCTTTAGAAGAAAACAAAGGTAAGATTGCTTATTTCGCAGGTATTGATAAATGTAAATTCAAGAGAAAAGTAATTCCTGGAGATACATTAACATTAGAAGTTGAAATCATTAAACAACGTGGTCCAATTGGCTATGGTAAAGCGATAGCTAAAGTAGGAGACGAAATAGCTGTAATTGCAGAACTGAAATTCGCAGTAGGTGAGTAAAAAAGCAAGAATATTCTTGCTTTTTTTATGGAATAAATGATAAAATTAGTGTAATTGAATATATTAAAGGTGTCGTAAGACATAACAGGGAATTGAGTAATGCTCAAGCTGTCCCAGCAACCGTGATATGGACGAAATGCAATTGCCACTGCGAAAGCGGGAAGGTGCAAAGTAGGATGAAGTTAAGCCGGTAGACCTACCTTTAATAATAGGAATCTCCTGGGTAATGAGAAGCACTTAAGTAATTTGTGCTTTTTTCGTTTATGAGAAAAGTCTTTTTTTATTATCTAGGAAGAAAAGAGGAGAGAATGAGAAAAGAATTATGTTACCCGTTTCTATATGAAACAAGCGTTAAAGTAGAGTTTGAAATCCTGACGGATAAACTATCATCGCAACTGGGAGTTTGTGCTAGTTATGCAGAAGATAGATTTAAGAATGAGCTTCTATATATTTGTGAACTTGTATATCATTTAAATGGAAGTATTAGAGGGAAAGAGGCAATTGATGAAAATCATGTTTCTTTCTTAAAAGCAAGATATAAACATTATGAAGAACTTACCAAAGATGGAGTTCGGTTTGTCGTACCTCAGGGGAGTATATTAGCATCACAATTGCATGTTGCTAGAAGTATGGGAAAAGAAGTTGTTAGAAAAATGTTTCTTGTTAAGCAGGAAGGAACTAAAATATCAGATGTTTTATTTGATTTTGCCAACATGGTTTCCAATTATTGCTTTCTCGCAGCTATATATGCAAACAAGGTAAATGGGTTTTCTGAAAAAGAGTTTGTTAGCAGGTCATACTAATGAAGTATACATACTATTTTGTATTCCTAGTCATCGGGTGTCTGGGTGCTTATTTTGGATTCAATTATAATATTTCAGAACCGATTGTAGAACATGATATTCAATGTATTACTATTATCATCACGATTGAAGAATCAACAGAATATGAAATTTGCAGCGAATCAAACTATTTAGGAGAAGTTATAGATAATAATCTAGAATTATTGAATGCCATTTTCAGAGGGAGTACTGCTGATATATACGGAAGGCTATTAGTCCAACTAGAAGGGAAAATGATAGAAAGTAATGAGTTTTTCTTCATTTATGTTAACGGAGAATATGGACAGTATGGTGTAGATAAGCAAATAATAAAAGAAGGTTATAAATATGAATTTATACTACAAACATACTAAAGATATAGTACTAATAAGCATGCTTAGTATTGTTTTGTTTGTTTCTCAAATAGCCCTTAGTTTTATAATTAATGTTAATGTTGTCAGTTTGCTATTGGTTGTTTATGTGATCAATCTTGGCTTCAAAAGAACAATGTATATCCTTGTTACTCATATTGTCCTTTTGGGCCTGTATTTTGGATTTTCATATTGGTTACTTGGTTATCTTTGGATTTACCCAATACTCTTAATCACAACAAAATTAATCTATTCTCTATTCGGTAAAAACACTGTGCTTTTAGCAATGAATGGAGCTATCTTTGGATTGATATTTGGATTCCTCTTTGCAGTTCATGATTCTGTCTTCTTGGGAGTATTACTGATCCCTCATTACTTTCGTGGATTGCCAAGTGATATTGTTCATGCAAGTAGCAATCTTATTGGTATTTTATTATGTTTTGATATTTTGGATCAGATTTTTAAGGAACGAAATCACAGTCAAATGACAAAATTACCATAAATAACTATATTTCGCATAGAAAGTATATGATATAATAGGCATATATTGGGGTGGTTTTATGGAAAAGTTAAAGGAGTTTTTAAATAAACTTGATAAACCAAAAATATTAGATGTAGGTACTGGAGGAGGTAATTTCATTAAATTACTGATTTCTTTGTATGAGGATTTCGAAAGTATAGTTGGTATAGACCAAGTAGAAATCGCAATCTCTTCTTCAAAAAAGAATTTCACAGATGAACGTATTTCCTTTCAGCAAATGGATGCATTCAATATGACTTTTGAAGACGGTTCATTTGACGTTGTTTGTTTATCGAATAGCTTACATCATTTAAGAGATGTATCAGGTATTTTACAAGAAATGGAACGTGTGTTAAAACCTGGCGGAACACTATTAATAAATGAAATGATGCAAGATCATTTAACCAGCCGACAAATCACTCATTTGAAGTTACATCATTTCGCTGCGGAAATTGATAGAGAACGTGGGGACACTCACAATGAAACATTTAAACGAAATGAGATTATTGAGTTACTAGAAGAGAAAAGTACTTTGACCATTAAAGAATCATGGGATATGTTTTACGAAAGAGAATCAAAAAATACTCAGAAAGAAATTGATTGGTTACTAAATACCATAAATCGATTAACAGAGCGAGTACAAGATGAAGATAGGAAAGAACACTTTAAACAAAAAGGGGAAAGGATAAAAGAATATGTGTTAAAAGTTGGATTTGATTCAGCGACACAACTTCTTGTGATTTTACAATGAAATTACTAAAGATATTTGACAATCGTGACACTAAAATAGGTGCGCAAGACATCATTTACAGAAATGCAGCAAGAGCAATCATTTTAAAAGATCATAAAGTATTATTAGTGTACTCCGATACAACAAAAGAGTATAAATTTCCTGGTGGTGGAATCGACAAAGAGGAAACTAGACAAGAGGCATTGAAGAGAGAAGTTTTAGAAGAAGTAGGAAGAGAAGTTAAAAGTGTTAACGAGTGCTTGGGCTATACTGACCAAATATATAATGACATCTATGATGATCATAAGTATTTTTATCAAAGAAGTTATTATTACTTCTGTGAAATCACAGAAGAGTATCATGGTCTTAATCTAAGTGAGAGTGAAAGAGCGTTACGGTTTTTACCCAAATGGGTAGAGATTGATGAGGCAATTAATGTTAACAAAGAGAAGATTGCTTCGGGAACGGCATTTCCTTGGACTGAAAGAGAATTATATGTACTTGGATTATTGAAAGGAATGAGCCCATGAGAGGATTCGAAAAAGCTAGAGGATACAAACAAATAGAATTTGAATTACCAAAAAGAGGTACAAAATATAGTGCGGGTTATGACTTTGCTATTATAGAGGATTTAGAGATTAAACCCGGTGAAATAAAAATGGGTGTTACGGGTGTCAAAGCCTACATGATGGATGATGAAGTCTTAAAGCTTTATCCAAGAAGCAGTTTGCCAAGAAGATATCATTTAACAATTCCTAATAATGTAGGTATTATTGATAAAGATTACTATGGAAACGAAGACAATGATGGAGCAATATTTGTTAGTTTACATAACTTCGGAACAGAGACTGTATTCCTTAAAAAAGGGGAAAGAGTGGCCCAAGGAATTTTTATGCAATACTTAACAATTGAAAATGAAGAAACCGTTACAAATAAACGTAATGGTGGCTTTGGAAGTACTGGAAAATAAACGGTGAAGTTTACCGTTTTTTTTATTGACTTAAACTATACAAAAGAATACAATGAGATTAGATGTTAGGTGTCGTAAGACATAACAGGGAATTGAGTTAAAATCTCAAGCTGTCCCAGCAACCGTAAGATAGACGAAATGCAACATACCACTGCTAATAGCGGGAAGGTGCATAGTAGGATGAAATCGAGCCGGTAGACCTACCTAGGCCATCTAGAAACATAAGTACTCCTGGGTTATGAGTAGGTTCGTTTTCATATTTATATTTTCTATATATATATATATTATTAAACGAGATAATCATCCAGGGGGATGGTTTTTTTATTTTCATAATAAACTTAAGGAGGAAAATATGAAAAAGCTATTCTCTATGATGCTAGCGTTATTACTAATTTTTAGTTTGACAGCATGCAAAGAAGAAGCAACACCCGAAGTAGATACAATTACTATAGAAGTGATGGTGTCTGAAGATCAAAAAGAGATGTATGAATTAGAAGTTAACGAAGGAACATTACTTGAACTAATTGAATTAGATTCACAGGTTGAAGTAAGATACACAGAAAGTCAGTATGGGTCATATATAACAGGAATTGGTAATATTGATTCAATGACAGGTAACTATGTTGCTATATCAAAAAATGATGAAGCAAGTATGGTTGGGATTGATGAAATCGTATTTGAAAAAGATGACGTATTCACATTCGAAATTCTTTGGTATGATACGACAGCAGAAAGTGTATATAACATAATTAATGCTTTTGTTGAGAACCACGCAAACAGTTATGTGAATGACACAATCATTGATTACAATGTATTGGCAGCTCTTGAAATTTTAGGAGTAACTGATCAATTCACTTCAAGTGAAGAAGTCATTGCTTATTACTCATCAATGGAACTAACTACTGTAGCAGATTATTATAAGGCAATAATTATACAAGGGATCATGGATATCAACACAACAGAATTGGTTAATGATTTAGTTGAGATATTTGAAGTTGGACCTTATGGGCAAACTGCTTATGGGGTATTGGCTGTGAATTCAAAAGATTCTGAAGCCGACACAGTATTATTTAATGAAACCGCAAACTCATTCTATAGTACAAATACACCTTACAATGATGGATTGGATACTGGTGGAATTAGTTTGGTAGCTCTATCATTATTGGCTACAAAAGACGATGTAAGAATTAGTGAATTCCTTAGTTGGATTGATGCAGATCAGTTACCAAGTGGAGGAATCAAAACAAGAGACATGGTATATGGAGACACTACATATCCGGGTACTGAAAACGCATCTTCAATGGCACAAGTAATCCTAGGAATGATAGCTGTAGACGAAAATCCTGCAGGGGAAACATATACAATTGAAGGAAACAATTTAATTTCAAGATTAATTGAGTTTGCTGATGAAACAGGTGCATTCTCATGGGTAATAGATGGAGATATCGATATGGTATTTAGCACACCACAAGCTATTTTAGCTTTGGTTTGTTACCAAGAATACATCAACACTTATTCTTCAATAAATCCATATATAATGGATTAATAGAAAGGTAGTGAAAGCATGAAAAAATTTCTAATATCATTTGTTGTAGTTTTTGTTATTACAGTTATTTATCTTGTGTTTTCACAACCAATTCAAGGAGACAATCTGGGTACTGTAACTATTCAAGTAGTTGATCAATATGGTGAGATTGTAATTAATGATGAAATATCATTCTCTGAAGAAATGAGTCTATATAAGTTACTGGAAGAAGAATACGAAATTGGATGTGGGAGTGCTAGTTATTCACTAGATGAAACATGTTCATTTGAATCTATTAACGGACATATCGTATTGAAAATAGATACAGTAAGCACAGATTGGTATAACAGTTATTTGAAGATAATAATTAATGAAATTGATAGTAATTATGGGATTGACAGAATTATGCTAGAAGATGAAACTGTATACAAATTCGAATATATTAGTATTGGTGGTGATGGTTCATGAGTGTAAAAAGAATGTTAATGATTGCTTCGAGTGTAGCAATAATTTTTGTTCAGGAACAAGCATTATTGTTTTTACCAAATGTTCAATTTACCGTCTTATTAATCATTTTATTTAGTAGCGTATTTACATTAAGAGAATCTGTTTTAATGATTCTTGCATATGTGTTTTTAGACAGTTTATATATGGGTGCATTAAATCCTTTTACAGTTGTTCCACTAATTGTTTCTTGGATGTTAATTCCAATCTTGTATAACACTGTTTTAAGAAGAACTAATAACGAATTTGTTTTGGCAATTTTCGCATTATTATTTGGATTTGTGTTTGGATGGATATTTATTCCATTCAACATGATTCAAACAGGTATCATGAATCCGTTGCCTTATCTAATTGCTGATTTACCATTTGAAGCTATAATGGCAGGAACTGGATTTATAACTGTAGTGTGGGCTTATAAGCCTTTAAAAGTTGTAATGAATCAATTGGTAGATGGAGTAGAATTGTATCAAAAAAAAACTAATGATTAACTCAGGAATCTGTTCCTGAGTTTTATTTACTATTATTATAATAATAAATGTATAGAAATCACTTGAATAAATAGTATCAGTGTAGTAAAATATAAAAGCCGTAAAATACACACACACCGGAGTGAAATAGTCGTGA
>SDWO01000060.1 GCA_004195325.1 Candidatus Izemoplasma acidinucleici
CAGTAAAGAGCAGTACTAATCTAATTCCAATTGATAATGAGGAATATCTCATTCCACTATCTGATGAGGAATATCAATTTATTATTGAGCATCCAGAAATAAGACTCGGAGTTGATAATAAGTTTCAACCGTACGAGTTTATAGATATTGATGGTGAATACAAAGGGATTTGTGCTGATTATGTTGCCCTAATTGAACGTAATACGAATTTGAATTTTGTTCGACCATATCCTACCTTACCTTGGTCACAAGTCTATGCAAATGCGGTAAGTAGTGATCTTGATGCTTTAGCATGTATTGGTATAACATCTGAACGTAGAGTTCTTTTTGATTACTCAGACCCATATGTTGCTTTTGAAAGAGCAATTTTCTCCAATTCAGAGCATAGTACAAATTATTCATTAGGTGATTTAGAAGACTTTTCTGTTGGTGTCCAAAACAACTCTTCACACCATAGTTTCCTGCTTTCGGACACTTCAATTACTCCTATTACTTTTGACACATTAGAAGACGCTTTATATAGTTTATCAGAAGGAAGTATTGATGCAATAGTTGGTAACCTTGCTACTACCGCATACACTTTAAAACAATTAAATATAACTAACATCGAGATTGATTCAGTTGTATCAACAGATGGAAATAAATTAGCTTTCGCGATTAATAAAGATTTAGAATTACTTACTAGTATTATCAATAAGGGATTGAGATCTATTACCGAGGAAGAGAAGATTGAAATAAATAATAGATGGATTGGATTATCTGAACCTGAAGAGAATGTAGATCTCCGAAGAATTTTTATAATTGTTGGAATTATAATTTCAGTTATTTTAATTGTAATTGGTCTGATATCATGGTGGAACTATCAACTTCAAAAAGTGGTTCGATTACGTACAGCTGATTTAAATAAGAACAGAATTGATCTAGTAAATAGTTTAGTTAAGGCTTCAGAGTTTAAGAATGTAAATACTGCCAATCATGCCTTACGGGTTGCATCATATTCTAGACTAATTTTCGCACAATCAAATAGTAATATAGGCGATTGTGAAGAATTTGAGATGTCAGCAAAACTTCATGATATTGGAAAAATAGGTATTAAAGAAGCTCTTCTATTAAAGCCAGGTAAATTTAATGATGAGGAACGTATAGAAATACAAAGCCATTCACTAATTGGCTCTGAGATACTAATGGGACACACAAGTAATATACTAACAAATGCAAGAGTCATAAGTCACCAACATCATGAAAGATATAATGGAACTGGGTACCCACAAGGTCTTGTTGGTGAGGAAATTCACATATTTGCGAGAATCGTCTCTATAGCAGATGTATTTGATGCACTTACTAGTTATCGTAGTTATAAAGATAAATGGAAATTTGAAGATGGATTCAACTATATTATTAAAAATGAGAAAATCGAATTTGATCCTGAACTCGTAAAAGTATTTAAAGGATTAAAAAACGAGTTGTTAAAAATTCATATGGAAAATGAACTATAGTTAATCCTTGTAATAAAGATATCCAGCAATAAAAGCAATGTATTTTCATACATTGCTTTTTTCTATTTATTTTGAAATTATTACTCTAACAAAAGATTACCCTGAGCTTCAATTAATTCCAGAAATTCTTCAATTGTCATATTACCTATGACAACTTCATGTAACCCTGTTTGATAGTAAAGTTCGTGTATTTCTGTCCATTGTGGGACCGGTGAGTTAATACTTGGATTCTCAAATCCATCCATGAAATTTATAAATTCAGGAAACATAACAAAGAATTGCAAGTCTTCCATGTCTTTTCTTGCTGGTACTCTAAATGGATAATAGGTTTCATTTTTTGGTGAATACTCACCACTCATTATTATTTCCATCGCTTGTTTTGAAGACATATAATCAATAAAACTCTTAACTGCTTCTATCTTATCTTCATCAACATCACTTTGAATTGCAAGCATTAATGGACCAACTTCTGAGTACCCACCAATATCAGTAAAAGAAATTGTCCCTACTTCAAATGGGTATCCTGCTTTCCATATATCAGTGATTCCCCAAGGTCCCTGAATCTCGAATGCTATTTCTTGATTTCTAAATTTTTCCATTACATCAATACCTGTATGATTCTCCCAACCTTCTTGTGCACAACTTCCTAAACCATTTATATAGTACTCTAGACCTTCCTTTGCTTGGTCTGAGTTTATTGTTATTGCTGTATTTTCTTCATTGACTAACGTACCCCCAAATGAATGAATAAATTGCGTTGTCATCCAAGTGATATCATGGTGGTTTGCACCAACAAGACCGATTCCAGCCTTATCAGTATTTTGCTCAACTTCTAATAACGCTGCAGCAAATGTTTCAAAATCAACGATTGCATCAATATCTACATCAGCTTCTTCTATTATAGATTCATTGTATAAGATTGACATCGAATGTCCTACCCAAGGAACTCCATAGGTAACATTATTAACACTTGCCATAGCTAAAATAGATTCATAATGGCTGTCTAATTCATCTTCAATAATATCATCTACTTCACGTAAATCTCCAGACTCCCCAAAATATTGAACAAATCGATATGGTAATACCATTATCTCTGGGCCTCCATCTTCTATTAAGAGGTTTTTTGTTTCCTCAAAATCTTCATTCCCTCCAACTAGTGTAACAAATACTTCATCCTGAGTATTGTTAAACCTAGATACGACTCTATTCAAAGTGTCTCCACGTGCAGAAGCTATATCCCAAGTAATTCTAAAGGATAATTCAATAGCATCTGGTTTTGGTTCTGGTTCTGATTCTGTTCCACAAGATGTAAGTGTTATAAGTATTAAAAGTAATAATCCTAACAATTTAATTTTCATCTTCTTACCTTCCTAAACTTGACTTTACATTCAATTCTATCTAGTCTTCTTATTTATAGTATAACATAATCAATTATAAATGACAGGTCATATAAGGCCCCGTACAAAGTATTCGAAAGGTCTTTGTTGTTGTGTTTGAAACACTATTTTAATCATTTATGGCCCGTCTTTTCAAAGACAAAAAGATACCTATGCAAATAAAAAAAGTCTAGAGTTTTCTAGACTTTTTGCTTTTAGTTATAGAATATTCTATATGCAAATTTTAAAATCAAAATTTATTTTTTAGAGTTATTTCTACTATCGTATTTCGAAAAGTTCTTTGGTTTAACTTTATTGGTTTTTGATTTCTTGCGAGAATACGATTGTCTTTGTTTGCTTTGATTTGAAGAATTATTTGATCTTGATGATTTATTTGATCTTGATGATCTTGAAGGATTTTGTCTACTTGGTTTAACTTCAATACTTGAAAGTTCAATTGAGAAAATAGAACCTTTCTCCACAGGGATAGTCATTTTGATGTGCTTTTGAATGTCTTTAAGTAAGTCTGCTTGCTCTGGAGAGCAAAATGAAATAGCAACTCCACCAAAACCAGCACGGCCTGTTCTACCTATACGGTGAATATATGTTTCTGGAACCTCTGGCAAATCAAAATTGATTACATGAGATAACTCGTCTACATCAATCCCTCTTGCTGCGATATCAGTTGCAACTAGTACTCGTATTTGTTTTGACTTAAATAAGGTAAGTGCTTTTTGTCTTGCAGTTTGTGATTTGTTACCGTGAATTGCTTTTGATCTAACATTTGACTCATCAAGATACTTAACGATATTGTTAGCACCATGTTTGGTTCTTGAAAACACAAGAGCTGATTTTAAATCATCGTTTCTTAGAAGTTCAATCAGTAATTTGATTTTTCTCTTTTTTTCTACAAAATACACTGATTGTTTGATTATATCCATTATTTCTTCATCTGGAGTTATCATTACTCTTACAGGGTTATTTAGTATTTCGTTAGCAAGATTCATTATAGCTTTTGGCATAGTAGCTGAAAAGAACATAGTTTGTCTTTTCTTTTTAACCATTGCTACAATTTTCTTAACATCTTTTACAAATCCCATATCTAACATTCTATCTGCTTCATCTAAAACTAGGTACGAAACATCTGAAAGTGTAAGTTTTCTTTGTTGGATTAAGTCTAGTAATCTACCTGGAGTCGCAACTAAAATATCAACACCTTGATTTAATATTCTTACTTGCTTTGCCTGAGGTACTCCCCCATAAATTACTGTTGTTTTTATATCTATGTTTGTACTATATTCTTTGAAGTTATCATGAATTTGTAAGGCTAGTTCTCTTGTTGGTGCGAGTACTAGAGTTTTGATAGTTCTTCTTGAATTTGATGTTTGTTTCTCAACATACAGATTTTGTAAAATAGGAATCGCAAATGCTGCGGTTTTCCCTGTTCCTGTTTGCGCGCTACCTAATATGTCTTTTCCTTGTAGTAACACTGGAATTGATTCTGATTGAATCGGTGTAGGTACAAAGTACTCTTTTGCTGTTAATGCTTTTAAAATTGGTTCGATAATGTTTAGTTCTTTAAATGTCATTAATTGAATGCTCCTTTATGGTTAGTTATTATACATTCAATCAAATTAATGCTGTATTTTGAATATATAGTGAATATTGCTTGTAAACTATAACACATATGGAAGTGTTTGTATCTCTATTTCGCATATTTTATTAATAATCACCTATGTAAACTCTTACTTAAATGAAATGTAATTCACTATATATATATTACTACTATAGTGTAATCATCAAATCAGTTATATTACAAGCATAGTTTAGAATACGTCTAGTTAATTAAAAACATTCGCGCTCTTAAAGTAATACGCTTTGTGTTCAAGATTAATAGTAGTAAAATATTACTATAAAAATAGTTAAGGAGCTGAGAAAAGTGAGAAAGAATTTAGAAGTAATTCTCGATACTAATCCGAGTGAAGGCTGTGGTTGCAATTGTGGCTGTGGTGGTTCAACAGTTGTTGAAGATATGAATGATTTAGTTAAGAGCCTTAAAGAATATAGTTTTAATACTGAACTTGATATAGATGTACTTCCCCTATCAGATATTGGATCGGATGTACTAGTAAGTAAAATAAATGAATTGCTAGATAATACAAATGCAGCATTTAGAGTAGATGAAGATAATGTAGATGAAACACTTTCTAACATTTTACCTCTAATAATATTAGATGGAGCAATCCTTACAGCGTATGGTGTACCTACACTAAACGATGTAATTGTCGAAGTTGAAAAGAATTTGTAAGTAATTAAAAAAGCCGTAAAGTTATCACTAACTTTACGGCTTTCAGTATTTTTTTTCTTACTTATGTTCATTTGTAATATGGGTCGTTGTAACACATTTAATTGAGAATTGTTAATGTAATCACTACTTTACTATTTATACCAATCCTTTTGTGTTTGAAACATAGACTTATACTTTCCATTTAGTTTTATCAACTCATCATGGGTACCTTGTTCTAGAACTTTTTTGTCACCTATAAGTATTACTCTATCTGCATTCTTTGCAAATCCAAGTCTATGTGAAATAAATAACACTGTTCTATCTGCAGCAAGTTCGTTAATAAAGTTATACATTTTTATTTCAGCTAAAGGATCTAAATAAGCAGTTGGTTCATCTAAAACCCATACTTTAGCATCTGTCTTTGCAAGTAATCTTGCAATAGCAATTCTTTGCCATTGCCCTTTGGATAACTCAACTCCATCACCAAGTTGTCCTAGTAATTGATCGATTCCATTTTTAGTGGATAGTACAAATTCGCTTAAATCAACTTTATCTAAAATATCATTGATTTCATCATCACTAAACTCTTTTGCAACATTACCCATTTCAATATTTTCTCTTATTGTCATTTGATATTGAACAAAGTCTTGTAATATTATGGCCACTTCATTTCTAAGTAGTGTAATACACTCATTTATATCATTTTTCCCAATCATAATACTACCTGTAAAATTAGTTGTCAAACCTGTTAAAAGATTCGTTAATGTAGTTTTACCACATCCGTTTTCTCCAACTATAGCGATTTTTTCTCCTTTTTTGATCTTTAGATTAAAATCTTCTAAGATGAATGTATCTGTGTGGGGATACTTATATGATACATTCTCAAAAGTAATATCAAATCCTTGATTTGAATTTTTATATGGAGTTTCATTTTCAAAATCATCAAAATCATATACTTTGAAAAACTTCTCTACGATGACTGTTCTATCTGCATTTCTCAACATTGTAAACATTAATGATTTCATGCTTCCAGTTAATGAGAACATTGCAACTGACACAATAGTAAAATAACCAATCGTAGCATTTCCCTCAATAATTATGATTACTGTAAAATATAGTGCAACTGATATAACAGCTGCATTTAATAGGTCTGCCAGTAAGTTACCAATTGCTGCTAACTTGTTTGCCTTAACAATAGTTGTTATTCTTTCATTATACTTTTCTTCATAACTGTTTGAAGTAAAGTCATAAAGTCTATTGTTTTGGAATTCTTGTTGGTTCTTATGGTCTGCTCCCATTCTGAAGTAAATATTTAATCTTCTCCAAAGTTTAGAAGATAACCTATATATCTTGCTTGCTCTTTTTGTAGTTTCATTTCCTACAACAAAGGCAATGATTGTAGCTATAATAAATCCAATTATTACAAAAGTATTTAAATCTTTTAATACATAAATAGATGTTACTATTCTAATAAAAGTCCCTAAGAAACTATTAAAATTATAGTATATTGATAGAAATGCACCTTCTACTCTGTTTTTAATGTCAGGAAGATCATTGTATACATCACTTTGTTCTATGGTTTCCCAAGAACTATTTGAGATGTTGTCGTATAAATCATCCTTCACTTTTAAACATAAGTAATAATTAAAACGCAATTGGGTAACTCTAATTACTGAATCCACTATTGTAAAAGCGGTTAGGATGATAATTAAGAAAATCAACCATCTAACTTCAGTAAAGAAGTTTAGACTAGTATCATCATATAGTTTGAACCCTACATCTGTTACTTCCTTTGAAAACTGTAATACAAAATAAAATGAGGCTGAGTGGATTAATGTAGTAATTGTCAAAAACATTGCTCTTTTTGGAACGGTTTTAAACACATACTTTAATCCTCTAATATACACTCTAAGATTTTTCATTATTCTCACCCCTCTCATATAACTCTTTTTGACTAAAGAAAAGTTCCTTATACTCTCCGTTAGTAAGTTCTAAAAGTTCTTGATGGGTACCCTCTTCAATAATTTTACCTTCACGCATAAAGATGATACGATCAGCCATTCTTGCAAACCCAATTCTATGACTAATCAGAAGTGCAGTTTTTGTTCCAATTATTGTTCTAAATCTATCTAACATGCGAAGTTCTTCAAAAGGATCAATAGAAGCTGTTGGTTCATCTAGAATTACAAACTCATTATTTCCAAAGTAAGATCTCGTTAATGCTACTTTTTGCCATTCTCCACCACTTAAATCATTACCCTTAACATCATATTCTTTTCCTAATAGAGTATCATCACCAGATGGTAATTTATCGATGATTGAATGTAGATTACCTTTAGAATATGCTTCTTCTAACATATCATTATCTTTGTTTTTTTCTATATATCCTACTTTGATGTTCTCTTTTAGGGTAAAACTATATCGGTTAAACTCTTGAAAAGCTACACCAAAATAGTGAGATATTTCACTCTGTGGAATATCTTTATAGTTTATCCCATTTAGTACTATATCCCCATGAAGTGGTTTCAGTGTATTAGTCATTAATTTTGACAAGGTCGTTTTACCACTCCCGTTATATCCTAAAATACCTGTCTCTTATACACATCT
>SDWO01000089.1 GCA_004195325.1 Candidatus Izemoplasma acidinucleici
GTATTGGATGTCATACTCCTCTTTATACTGGCTTAAATTAGCGTTTTGTGTTGCTTCAGCTCTGACTAGTTTCTTTTGCAATTCTTTCAATAACTCGTAATCCTTTTTAAGGTTTTTGTCATGGTCAATTATGTTTTCTAATTCTTTATATCGCTTGATACTTTCGTCGTTGTTTAATGAATGTATTAAGTCATTTAATTTATTCAACGAGTTTTCCTATCATATGCCATGTTTTTGCTTCTGTTACTTCAACTTCGACAATTGTACCAATTAGACTTTTATCACCTTTAAAGTTTACTAATTTATTATTTTCTGTATATCCAGCAATAATTGAATCATTGTTTTTACTAACTCCATCAACTAATACTTTCACAATTTTACCTTCAAAACGGTTTGTTCCTACTTGGTAACCATCATTTACTATCTTGTTTAGTTTGTATAATCTTTGTTTCTTTTCATCCAAAGACATATTATCTTCAAATTTGGCTGCTGGTGTTCCTTCACGTGCACTAAATACAAATGTGTAGGCACCTTCAAATCTACATTTACGAACAAGATCTAATGTCTCTTCAAATTGTTCATCAGTTTCACCTGGGAACCCAACTATAATATCAGTCGTTAGTGAGGCATTTGGTATATATTTATATATATTTGCTACTAGTTCTAAATAGTCTTCTTTTGTATATTTACGATTCATTTTCTTTAATACTTCATTACTTCCCGATTGCACAGGTAGATGAATGTAAGGCATTAAATTACCCTTTTTAGCAAGTACTTTTACAGTTTCTAAATCGAAGTCTTTAGGGTGTGAAGTTGTGAATCTTATACGTTCTATTTCTAGAGTATTTAATTCTTCTAGAAGATTACTAAATGTATATTTCTTATCAGTAAAATCTCTACCGTAACTATTAACGTTTTGTCCTAACAATGTTACTTCTTTGTATCCTAATTTGATCAGTTCTTTGATTTCGTGAATGATATGGTCTTTGTCTCTTGAACGTTCCTTACCTCGTGTATAAGGTACTATACAGTATGTACAAAACTCATCACAACCATACATTATGCTTACCCAAGCTTTTCTAGTACTCTCTCTTATCTTAGGCATATTTTCAATAATACTACCTTCCTCACTAAATACTTCTATTACTCTTTCTTTTGAAAGAATTACAGTTTCTAGGTATTCTGGTAGTTTGTATATATTATGGGTACCAAATACTAAATCTACATGTGGAATCTTTTTAAGAATATGATCTACTACTTTTTCTTCTTGAGGCATACAACCACATACACCTAGAATTAATTCCGGATTGTTTCTTTTGTATTTTTTTAGTCTACCTAATTCACCAAATACTCTATTTTCAGCATTCTCTCTTATTGCACATGTGTTTAATAAAATTAAGTCTGCGTGTTCTAGTTTTTCGCTTTCAGTGAAATCAAGCGCTTCTAAGATTCCTCTTATTTTTTCAGTGTCGGCTTCGTTACCTTGACAACCAAATGTTTCAATCTTATAAGTTTTTCCCTTACCAAAACCTTTTATAGTAAAGTACTCATTAAAGTCTATGGTCGCAGTATCTGTTGATTTTCTTTTTCTCGCATCTTTTATTGATGGTTTTACAAAGTATTTTGTGTAGTCTTTTGCCATAATATCACCATTTCTATATGAAATTAATATTTATGATTGCTCATAAATATTAATTGCTTTTATTGTATTTCTATCTGTATCAATGATGACACAGTTTACTTGTAATTCTTTTGCCATTGATTCTTCGATTCTATTAGGTAAACACGTAGTAAACTTCTGAACAATCAAGTCTCTATCTGCGCCTAGGATACCGTATAATGGACCTGTCATCCCGATATCAGTTATATACAATGTTCCCTTTGGTAATTTGATTGCGTCAGCCGTAGGGACGTGTGTGTGTGTTCCTAAAACCGCAGTTACTCTTCCATCTACATAATGAGCAAACGCTAGTTTCTCACTTGTTGCTTCAGCGTGGAAATCAACAAAGATGTAGTCACTTTCTACTTCGTCTAGTATTTGGTCTATTTTATCGAATGGGTTATTTAATGCGTCACCCATAAAGATACGACCCATCATATTAATAACGGTAACTGTTTTATCATTATACTTTAGTGTAATAAATCCTTTTCCAGGTACTACATCAGGATAGTTCGCTGGTCTAATAATATTTGTATCATCAATATATTCTAGTAATTCTTTTTTGCGGAATGTATGATTTCCCATTGTGATAACACTAATACCTAAACTCATTACATCTTTATAGATCTTTTGTGTAATTCCAAATCCTCTATCAATATTCTCTCCATTTATAAAAATCATGTTTGGTTTATACTCTGTTTTTAGTTTTGGTAAATATTTATGTAAGGCTTCTTGCCCCTTTGTTCCATATACATCTCCAAAAATCAATACTCTCATATAAATCCCTCTATTCTAGGCATCTTTTATAGATACGAGATAATTGTATCAAATATTAGAATATTGTCAATGAATTAGATATATCTTATGGATTTAAAATGGGTTATTTGGTATAGTGAAATTATAGGAGGAAATAATATGGTAGATGTTAGCATAATTCATAATGAAAGTGAATTTTTAGATCACAATCAAATTATTTTATTACTGAAGGACCAAATGGATTTCATTGGTAGCCCTAAAACGAATCAAGAGATTTTAGATATTATAAAATTGATGTTTAAAAGTGAACAAGCTAAATTGATGGTTATCGGTAAACAAGGTCACGTTATCGGTTTCTGTTTCTTCAATGTATCTATCGGTATGGAAAGTGCTGGTAAGTATATATGGTTAAATGAAATGCATATTCACAAAGCATATCGTTCTAAAGGATATGGAACTATTTTATTTTCAAAGCTGCAAGAATGGTGTAAAGAGAATGATATTGTCAGGATTATGGGTATGATGGATGAATCTGAAGTTCGAACTAGGAAGTTTTATGAAACCCAAAAGGCTGAGATATTCACTCAAGATGTATTTTCATTGAAGTTATAATCGCATAAATAAAACACCTTTAATTTTAAAGGTGTTTTTTTTGAATTAGTTAATACTAAAAATCTAACTCTTTTACAATCTTAATCTCTTTCTCATTTCCTACTCCGTAAACTGAAATGTATCCAGATTTTTTTAAATCTTTGATAAACGATCTGATTTTACTTTCTTCATTACCGTTTCCGTAGATTGCCTTACTTATATCCATATATTTAGGATTACAATAATCTGTAGTCGATAGTTTGACACCTTTTTTTAAGTATACGTATACTTTTACTACGTACTCGCGGTATCCACCTTTTACTTTTTCATCTCTTTGTGTTCTAAGTTTTTCTATATTCTCTTCAATATACTTTTTTCCCATATTATCCTCTTTAGTTTTCGACTTATAAACGCTATGTTTAAACATATACACTAATAATATCACAATCCACACTAATAACAACATTATCATATTATTTTCTATATTAAGTAGGTCTTTACAGCGTATTAGTCGATGTGTATATAAGGTGATAATCTTATGGAACTTAAATACTTAATATCTTATGATTAAAAATAAATAAAAATAGTTATTGTGTGATACACATTAATGTGCTATCATACTTATGTGTGTTATACACAGTTAATAATTTAAGAGAAGAGAATACACAAAATTCTTAATTCTTCAAAACAACTCTATTTAAATATAGAGATACAACTACAAAATCCTATAGGAGGTAAACAATATGTTAAGTAACACTCAGTTAACTCAATTATTTTATAATAATATTGATAATTCAGTAATATTAGATGAAGTTAAAAAGGGTAGAAACTACAATCAAAACATACAAAATCAAAAAAGATTTACAAAGTAAAATAGAATGAAAGAAAAAAACAGAACGAAATCGTTCTGTTTTTATTTATTGTTTTGCTTGTTACTCTGTTTCTGTAACAACGATTGCATCAATAATTACATTTCCGACAAATGCGTTGTCCATTGCTCCTAAGAAGATTCCAATTTTAGTATCATCGTTATCGGCAGTTGGTGTAAATGTATATGTGAATGTTTGGAATTCATTTGTTAATACTTCAGTTGTTTCAAAGTATTTAAAATAATTTGCGTTCGTATCTTCAACGAAGAATGTAACGCTTCTACCATCTACAATGTCTGTTCTAATAGAATAAGACACAGTATACGTTTTACCTGATGTGATTGTAAACCCACCAAATTGAATGTTATCATCATAGAAATTCCCAGTTAGTCCAGTAACTTCCGCTACTAGATAACCAGCAACATCATGTGTAAGTACTACTTGTCCTTCGGTAATCCATCCTGAAATGTCTGCGTCTATAAAATCTTGATTTGGTAAGTCTTTTAAATGTACATCGGCAACTGGTTCACCAGTTCTTGTGATTACCACAGAGTCAAATAATACTGAACCTGGGTGTGCTCCTGGTAAGTTTGCCCCAATGAATACTCCAACCATACCTGTTGTTGTATTAGAATCTGTTTCGAATGTAAATGTGAAATCTTGGTAAGTTGTTGTTAAAGAAACTTGTTCTTCTAAGATTTTTGCTGATCCTGAAGTAGGTTCAACAAATACCATAACATCTCTCCCAGCAGATAAATCTGTTTTCATTCTGTATGTTACTTCGTATGTGTATCCTTTTTCAAATACTTTACCTGGTTGAGCGAATAAGATATCCCAGAAGTTCATACCTATTGTATTAATTTGAACATCTACTTCACCAGCTGTATTTGTGATTACTACATCACCGTTAGGTACCATCCAAGAATTAAATAAGTCTGTATCTGTGAAATCAGGATTAACGATTTCCCATCCAGTATTACCAATTGATTCTACAGTAGCTCCTCCTGGAGGATTTACAGTTAATTCAATTGTTTTGTTATATACTACTCCATTAATTGATAAATCAACCCATACTTGATAAGTTCCAGCTTGACTCATTGTTACATCTGGAGTTAATAGTAAATTGTGTAAAACTAAGTCTGGTGTTATCGTTACATAGTTTACTCCGTCATAAGCAAAGAAGTAAGATAGGAAGTTTGGCATATAATCTCCAATTTCAAACACTGTTTGTAAACTTGGATCTACATAGATTCCTGCAACGCCAATAGTTACGAAATCAGGGTTTTCTGTATTTGGATCAGAAATTAAAATTGAAATTGTTTTACTTGTACCACCAGCTGTAATAGTTACACTATAAACCCCAGCAGTTGTCATTGTATTAGTTGCATCTAATATTATTGTGTGTTCAATCATTGAGTTATCAACTACTACACCTTCAATAAGGAAAAACGTTGAAAAGTCAGGTAGTGTATCTCCGATATTAAAAGATGTTACTGCGCTAGTAGATAGTGTGATTGGTCCGCTACTATCTTCAACAACTGTTACCGTTACTGATTTACTTACACCGTCTACAGTAATAGTTATTGTATATGTTCCAGCAGTAGTTAAAACATTGCTGCTATTAATTACAAGATCATCTGTAATCATTGATGCATCAGCTGTTGCTCCTGTTACAACAAAGTATGATAATACATTTGGTAATGTTTCCCCAACTGTAAAGTTAACATCCATGTTCACTGCAAGAGCTATTGTTACATCATCATTTGTTCCGTCATCTAATATACATGTATTTCCATCAGCTATTGTACCTTCTCCACAAGTTACTGCGTTTTCACTACAACCAGCTAATACGATTGTTAAAAGTATTGTACTAATTATCATTAATTTTTTCATCATTTTCTCCCTATTCTGTTAAACTACGTTCAACTATAATTGAATCAATTATTACAGTACCAACATCATTAGCAAAGAATATTCCAATTTTGCTGTCGTTATTAGTAACTGCTGCTTCATAAACATATGTGAATGTTTGATATTCTATGCCTAAAGTTACTGTTTCCTCAATAAATTTGAAGTAGTTGTTATCTGTATCTTCTAAGAATAAGATAACCTCTCTACCGTCAACTTCATCTGTTCTTAATGTGAAAGAAAGTGTATAAGTACATCCAGCTTCCATATATACTTTAGGTTGCCAGAAAGCACCATCCCAAACGTTTCTTTCAGCAAGAGCTGCATCTGTTACATCAAAAATCAATGCATCAAACTCTTCCATCCAGATAGAATCTGGTTGAGAAACCATCCAACCACCAATAAAGAACCAAGGTTCTGCTGGTGCATTTAAAAACTCTGAGTTTACTACTTGGTGTGCACCTGGACCATTGTCGCAAGTTGTAGCTACTTGATCTCCAGTATTTTGATTAAGACTTGAAGTTGGAACACAAGCTCCATCAGATAGTGTTGTACCTTCGCCACAATCAAGTTCAGCAGCAGTATTACATCCTGAAAGTGATATTAGGATTATTGTAACCATAAATATTTTTATAAATTTTTTCATTAATTTTTCTCCTTTGTTAATGTTCTTCCTATTCAATTTACAACAATTTTATTTGAAAGTCAAGAAGTTTGCGAAAGCGGTTTACCAACTTTACAAAATATATTTACAGTTTACCTGAAAAAAAGAAAAAGGACAGATTTCTTCTGTCCAAACTTATAGTATGCTTTAATCAATTCTTTTACAGGTTTCTCTCTCAACAATCTCCACATCTATTTTAATAGATTCAACTTTTTGTCCAGAAATCTTATCAATTAAATATCTGGCTGATGTTCTCCCAATTTCTTTTTTGTTTTGAGAAATCGTTGTTAATGCAGGACTACTATATTTCAGAAAATCAAGATTGTCATATCCTATGATTGAAATATCATCAGGCACCATAATACCGTGTTTCTGAAATGCTTTTATAGCTCCTAATGCCATCCAATCACCACCTACGAATATAGCTGATGGTAGATTTTTTTCTTCTATAATTTCTAAGGCTTTGTTATACCCATCTTCAAATCCATAGTTATCTGCTTCAAATACTTTGTATTCTTCTACTTTTCGTTCTTTCATTATTTCTTCAAAACCTTTAAGTCTTTTTTGTCCTGAAATTGTATATAAAGGTCCAGATATATGATAGACACGTTTGTTGTGTCCAAGATTAACTAAATATTCTGTTGCAAGTCTTCCACCAAGAAGATCATCTGATGTAATTGTTGTAATTGCAAGATTCCCAGAATCTGCAGATACAATAGGGATCCCACTTTCAATTAACTCTGGTACTTGGGAAGATAAACTGTAGAAGTTAACAACAAATACTCCTTCTACTTTTCGATAACGACAAAATTCAAGATAAGTCATTTTTGTATTTCCCATATTTCTATTTACAAATGTAATTTCATATCCTGCCATTTCTGCTTCCTGCTTAAAACTCTCAAGTATTACAGAGAAATGTGGATGGGAAAATCCAATCCCCAAGTTATCTGAATAAATAATTGCAATTATCCAAGATTTCTTAAGCGACAAAGCTTGTGCATGATAATTTGCAATATAATTCATATCAGTCGCTTTTTTAAGAATTAGATTTCTAGTAGTTTCACTGATTCTACCAGTTTTATTCAACGCTTTCGAAACAGTTGACGTAGAGAAACCAGTTGCTTTAGCCAACTCATATATATTCACTTTATTATTTACGCTCATATTTTAAACCCCATTCCAAGTAATCAAACCGCTAATTCAGGTTATTCACTATCATAAATACTACTTACTGTTTATTGCTCAGTTTAAATATTACTACATTTATTCGTATTTTAC
>SDWO01000117.1 GCA_004195325.1 Candidatus Izemoplasma acidinucleici
CTTTGAGGAGGAATTATAATGCACGACGGATGCAGCGGAAGCTTCACAAACGGAAAAGCAACAGTAGATAAAGTAAGAATGATGGGATTTAGTGATGGTGCTTTACCAATGGGATTACCTATTGAATGTGAGTGCGGAACCAAATTCGAAATGGAATTTTTCGAAGATAAATGTCCATCTTGTGGAATGGTATTTGGGGTAACACCTTGTAGTAGCCATGACCCACAAAAAGTAAAAGCAGCAGGAGTAGACTATTAAAAAGGACGATCATCGTCCTTTTTCTTTGACTTAATTCGGAATTCAAACTAAAATTAAGTATAGTTTTTAGGGAGGTATCATATGAAAGCAATTATACAAAGCAGATATGGCGGTGTAGATACATTGTCGATTAAAGAAGTAGGGAAACCAACAATAAAAGAAAATGAAATACTAGTTGAGGCACACAGTGCTAACATAGCGAGTGGAGACATGAGAATTAATACCTTAGACGTTCCGGTATTTCTTAAACCTATAATGAGGTTGATATTCGGGTTCAAAGGTCCGAGAAGACAAATTAGAGGTGTTACTGGCGCAGGTATTGTATCTGAGATAGGTAGTAAGGTAGATAATTTCAAAGTTGGAGATGAAATATATTACATTAATTCAATGAAAGCAGGATGTCTAGCTGAATATGTAGTATTGAATATGAATCAAGTTATTGCTCCAATTCCTAGCAATATATCATTTAATGAAGCATCTCCATTATCTTTTGGAGCGATGACATCATTACATTTTATAAATGAAGATTCAATACAAAAAGATGATGCAGTTCTAGTATATGGAGCAAGTGGTGCGGTTGGTACATACGCTGTTCAATTGGCTAAGTATTATGGGGCAAAAGTAACAGCGGTATCAAGTAAGAAGAATCATGAGTTATTACTTTCAATCGGTGCCGATTTTGTAATAGATTATAAAACTGAGGATTTTACTAAATTAGACGAGAAATACGATATGGTATTTGATACTGTAGCTAAAACAAGAAAGAAAGCTGTTTTAAAAGTACTAAAACCTAATGGAGTATATAAAAGTACAAAATCACTAACTGCCGAAAAAGTATCAAGATTGCTGACAATAAATGAAATAGTAAAAGAGGGTAAACTCAAAACTGTGATTGAAAAAGCATATCCAATGACAGAGTTCAAAGAAGCACATACTCATGTATATTCAAAACATAAAGTAGGAAATGTAGTAATAGGAATTAAGTAAGAATAGTAATCATAATGAATATTAAAAGAACGTGTTTTCGTTCTTTTTTTTGTTATTTTGTGCAATATACACATAGATTAATATCGAATTTAATGATAATATACTGTTGATAATATATAAGAGGTGACTAATATGGATAAACTAGAAAAAGACACAACAATTAAAGAATTTCCAGTATTTTCAAGAAAAGCAGCAACAGAAGGTATTGTATTATTGAAAAATGATAATAATGTCCTACCAATAAAACATTCTGAGACAGTATCTTTATTTGGACGTTGTCAATTAGATTACTATAAATCAGGAACAGGTTCAGGTGGAGCAGTTAATGTTTTATATTCTATAAATGCTGTAGAAGGTTTAAGAAACAGAAAAACTAATATAAATGAAGACTTAGTTCAAAGATATAGTTCATTTATTGAAGCGAATCCATTTGATAATGGTGGTGGAGGTTGGGCAATGGAACCTTGGTTCCAAAAAGAGATGCTTTTAACTGATACCATAGTGGAAGATGCAAAGTCAAAATCTGACAAAGCTATTATCTTTATTGGTAGAACTGCCGGAGAAGATAAAGATAACCAAGCCTTAGAAGGTGGATACTATATTACAAAAGACGAAATTGATACGATTGAGAAAGTATCTAAATACTTTGATGATATTGTTATTGTTTTAAATGTAGGTAATATCATTGATATGTCTTTCAGTATTAAGTACAAAGATCAAATCTCTTCTATACTTTATGCTTGGCATGGAGGTATGGAAGGTGGTAATGCATTAGCCGACATATTATGTGGAGATATATCACCTTCAGGGAAACTTGCCGGGACAATTGCTAAAAACATTGAAGACTACCCATCAAATAGTAATTTTGGTGATGATAGAGTTAATATATATGAAGAAGATATTTATGTAGGATATCGTTATTTTGAAACATTTGCCAAAGATAAAGTTCTTTATCCTTTTGGATATGGATTATCATATACAAAATTTTCAATGGAGTTAGTAAAAGAAGTAGTATCTGATAAAAGCATCACATTAAAAATAAGAGTAAAAAACATTGGTTCTATTACCGGAAAAGAAGTAGTGCAAGTATACTCAAAAGCACCTCAAGGTAAATTAGGGAAACCAAATTTGGAATTGAAAGCTTTTCAAAAAACGAGAGAATTGCTACCTGGAGATTATCAGCATGTAAGTATTGAAATTCCTATATCAAAACTAGCAAGTTATGATGATGGAGGTTATACAGGATACAAGTCGGCATATGTATTAGAAGAAGGGGTGTATAACATATACTTCGGTAATAGTATAAGAGACTTAAAAGTGGGAACCACTTTTGAAATAAATGAGTTAAGAGTTATTGAGCAATTAACAGAATCTATGGCACCGATAAAAGATATGAAACGTTTAAAACCAGGAAAGTTATTCAATAATGGTCAATACGAATTAACATATGAAAATGTTCCTAAAAGAACAATAGATTTGGATAAAAGAATTATCGAAAATTTACCTAAGGAAATATCTTATAAAGGTGATCAAGATATCAAATTAATAGATGTATATAACGAAAAAAATTCACTAGAGGAATTTATCTCCCAACTGACAGTTGAAGAATTAATAATTATTGTAAGAGGAGAAGGAATGAGTCATCCTTTAGTAACACCAGGGACTGCAGCAGCATTCGGAGGATTATACGAGGAAATAAGAAAATATGGTATACCTTCAGCTTGTGCAGCAGATGGTCCTTCAGGATTGAGAATGGATAGTGGACACAAAGCAACTCAAATGCCAATAGGTAGTTTACTTGCTTGCACATGGAATATTCCATTGATGGAAGAGTTATATACATACGAAGGAAAAGAGTTAAGCAAGAATAATGTAGACACGTTGTTAGGACCAGGATTAAATATCCACAGACATCCACTTTGTGGAAGAAACTTTGAATATTTTAGTGAAGATCCATTACTAACAGGGGAATTTAGTAAAGCAGCTATCATTGGAATGAAGAATGGTGGAAGTGAAGGAACACTAAAACATTTTAGTGCAAATGATCAAGAAAAAGAAAGAAACCATATAGACGCAGTTGCTTCAGAAAGATGTTTACGTGAAATTCATTTAAAAGGATTCGAAATCGCTGTAAGAGAAGGAAACGCGAAATCAATTATGACTGCTTACAATCCTATCAACGGAATTCAAGCTGCTTCAAATTACGATATGAACACAACGATTCTCCGAAACGAATGGGGATTTGATGGGATGGTAATGACAGACTGGTGGGCAATCATGAATCACAATGCAACAGGTGGTGAATCAAGCAGAAAGAACGTCTCATATATGATCCGTTCACAAAATGATTTATATATGGTGGTCACTAACTATGGAGCTAAAAATAATGCTTTAGGAGACAACCTAGAAGAATCTATAAATAACGGTTCACTTACTATTGGTGAACTTCAAAGAAGTGTGATGAATATATTACGTTTTATTACCAACAGTCCGTCTATTCAGAGAGAAATCCAAAAAGCAGTTATTCAAGAAATAATTCCGACAGTTTATGAAGGAACTACTTCATTAATCAGTAATCCAATTCAACACAATAGTAAAGAAAATACAAGTGCTTGGATTGAAGTTACACAAGAGGGTACGTTTAGCATCGCTGTTGATATGAGATATGATCAAACACCGTTAGCACAAAGTTCATGTAACATTATGATTAATAGTGAATTTGTGAATAATATTCAATTAAATGGTAATGGTAATAAGTGGACGACAGTACACGTTACTAACGTTAAATTGACAAAAGGGTTCTATCATTTTGAACTCCAATTTACAAAACCAGGACTAGAAATTGGTACTATCGAATTTATAGGTATTTAATAAGAGTGAGAAATCACTCTTTTTATTTACAAAACATAATGAAAAAATAGTATAATAGAATTTAGAAGTGTGGTGAACAACATGATTGAATGCAATGTAAACAATATAAAGAAAACATTTGGAGCTGATTTAATATTTGAAAACATTAGTTTTGATATTAAATCTGGAGATCGTATTGGTCTTATTGGACCAAACGGAAGTGGTAAAACAACAATAATCAAAATACTATTTGGACTAGAAAATGTTCAGGAAGGTAGTATTTCTTTTCGCAAAGGATGCAAATTAGGATATCTTGATCAGATTCCTGATTACGAAGACCACGTTTCTGTTATAGACATATTAGAATTATCATTTGAAGAGATATATTTAATTAAGAAACAAATGGAAATGCTAACTATAACATTTGGAGAAGTTACTGGAGATTTATTTGATAAAAACATGAAAGAATTTTCTAGACTTCAAGAACTATATGAGCAATTAGATGGATACAATACTGAAACAATGATAAACAAAGTATGTACTGGACTAAAAATCACAGATGAGATGAGACAAATGAAGTTTAATTTGTTAAGTGGTGGAGAAAAAACAAGAGTAATGCTGGCTAAAATACTTTTGGAGCAACCATCCTTGTTAATGCTTGATGAACCAAGTAATCATTTAGATTTGGAATCAATAGAGTGGTTAGAAAACTATCTAAGAAACTATAAAGGTTCTGTCTTGATTGTTTCTCATGATAGATACTTTCTTGATAATGTTTGTAAGAAAATTGTAGAATTAAGCACCTATAAGGCACATGTATTTCATGGAAACTATAGTTACTATGTAATTGAAAAGGAAAGAAGATTCTTATTAGAACTAAAAGTATATCTTTCACAACAAAGACAAATAAAAAGAATGGAAGAGCAAATTAAAAGATATCGTATTTGGGGTACCATGCGTGACAGCGATAAAATGTTCAGAAGAGCGAAAGAATTAGAAAGAAGATTATCAAAGGTTGAACGTCTTGATAAACCAAAATATGGTAACGACAAAATGAAATTGAAACACATAGATACTTCTCGTGCTGGAAAAAGAGTATTAGAAGCATTCAATATAAATAAATCATTCGGTGAATTAGAATTGCTTAAAGATGCGACAATTGATATGATATACCAAGATCGTCTAGCTGTACTAGGGAACAACGGTACTGGTAAAACAACTTTAATTAGAATGCTATTAGAAGATTATAAATTAGAGGAACCGATGTATAAATGGGGGACAAAACTAAATCTTGGATACTTAGCTCAAGAGATAAGTTTCAAAGATGAGAATGTCACAATCCTAGATTATTTTATGAGAGAACATGGTGTAGGACAACATGCTGCACGTAGTGAACTATCAAAAGCATTATTTATTAGAGACGATGTGTTAAAAAAAATCAAGATACTAAGTGGTGGAGAGAAATCAAAATTGAAACTATGTTCTCTAACATTTGATAAAACAAATTTTTTAATACTTGATGAACCAACAAACCACCTAGACATAGATAGTAGAGAAGTATTAGAAGAAATGTTATCTGAGTTTAAAGGAACAATTCTATTTATCTCTCATGATAGATACTTTATAAAGAAAATCGCCTCACGTGTTGGTGAAATACAAAATAAATCAATTACTTACTATGAGGGTGATTATGAATATTTTAGATATATGAAAACAGAACAAACTAAACAGGCACCAAAAAAGAAAAAGGTCGTAAAAAGAAAAATTATCAAATCAACTGAGAGAGACTTATTCCAAGAATTGGAATTGATTGAAGGAAAAATGCACACGATTGATTTGCAAATGAAAGAATTTGGATATGACTCTATAAAACTTCAAGAATTGTACAAGGAAAAAGAAACACTTGAAATAGAATACAACGAAATATATCATCTTATAGAACATTAGGAAAAAAAGGACTGAGAAATCAGTCCTTTTTGATTTATTCTCCGATTTTTTCATGTATAGTATTTATTCTCCACTCTTTTTCACGTTATAAAACGGGCTAATTTATTCTGAATAAGTTTATATGTTTAATAGTAGTTTGGATTAAGAACTTTTGGTATAATAGTACTTAGTTACTACAAAGTAGGTGGACAGATGAAAGCAATAGAAGTTAAGAATTTAGTAAAGAGTTATGACTCTGTAGATGCAGTGAAAAATATAAGTTTTGATGTAGAAGAGAATTCATTTTTTGCTTTTCTTGGACCAAATGGGGCAGGGAAAAGTACAACAATAAACATCATTGCTACACTGTTAGAAAAGAACGAAGGATTGGTTAAAGTAAGTGGTCTAGAAGTAGGGTTTGATGATCATGAGATACGAAAAAGAATTGGGATTGTATTTCAAAATCAAATGTTAGACAATTTATTAACTGTAAAAGAAAACTTAGTGATTAGATCTAGTTTCTATCAAATGGATCGAGATACATTTGATGATAGGATCAATCATATAAATAAGTTATTAGAGATTAAACCATTTTACAACCAAAAGTATGGAGAGTTAAGTGGTGGACAAAAAAGAAAAGCAGACATCGCTAGGGCTTTAATAAATTGGCCTGAGATATTAATCCTTGATGAACCAACGACAGGATTGGATCCTAAAAGTAGAAAAGACATTTGGACATTAATAAATAATCTTCGCACAAAAGAAAAAATTACTATCTTTCTTACAACACATTATATGGAAGAAGTAATTGATGCGAATCACATTGTCGTAATTGATCACGGGATGATTGTAGCAGAAGGTAGTAGTGAAGAACTTCGTATGAAGTATTCTACAGATAGATTAAAAATAATCCCCCAAAATGGATTATCTGATATTTTAGATAAAGATAACATAGATTACTATATGACAAATGATGTTATCAATATTAAATTAGATACCAGTTTTGAAGGGTTACCGCTCATAGAAAAATATAAGGAACACATCTCAGAGTTTGAAATATTACGTGGTGACATGGATGATGTATTTATAAACATCACAGGTAGAAAGCTAGGTGGTGAATAATGAAAGTACTATACCAACTAGTTAAGAGGAACACATTACTATATCTAAGAGACAAAGCAAGCGTATTCTTTAGTTTCCTTAGTGTTATTATCATTATACTAATGTATGTCTTGTTTTTAGGTAAAATGCAATCAGACAACCTTGCAGATGCCTTTAATGGAATAGAAGGAGTAGACTGGCTTGTTAGTAGTTGGATTATGGCTGGTATTTTAACAGTTTCTACTATTACTGTCCCTTTAGGAGCTTTGGGTAATTTAATCAATGATCGAGATAAAGGACTAATTAATGATTTCTATACATCACCAATTAGTAGAAATGTATTAGCACTTAGTTATTTGATAAGTGCTTGGGTTATAGCAGTTTTAATGGTTTCTATTAATTTCATTGTTGGTCAGATATATGTATTATCAAGTGGTGGAGAATGGATCCCATTCTTTGTCTCACTTAAAGTGCTGTCTCTTATACACATCT
>SDWO01000079.1 GCA_004195325.1 Candidatus Izemoplasma acidinucleici
AGATGTGTATAAGAGACAGCTTTATATGTGGACTTTTATCTTTGAAATTGGACTAATCATCGCAGCGTATTTTTCAACAAGATACTATGCAATATTCATGCCAATTGTATTTGTAATATTTTTAATCAACATCTATGCATATATTAGACAATTACAAAGCTCATATGTTATAACTGATGAAGGACTTGAAAAGTGGAGAGCGGAACAAGCTGTACGCAAATTCCCTTTTAAAGATGTTGTAAGTATAAGAGAAACAAAAATGTATTATGAAATTGCGGTTAGAATTAATAAAAAAATTAGAACCCAATATTTAACAAAACTCATTACTGATTTTAATGAAATGAAACATAAATTTGAACAACGACTAAAAGAACAAAATAACGACGTATTATTCTTTTAGAAAAGAGGTATATTATGGTATATAACGGATTTATTAAAGTCGCAGCTGTGACGCCTAAATTGAAAGTAGGAAATCCCAAATACAATGTAAACGAAATGCTTTCACTACTTGAAGACATTAAAAGCAGTATCACAGTCTTTCCTGAATTAGGAGTAAGTGCGTATACATGTAACGATTTATTCTTTCAAGAAAGCTTATTGAATAATGTTAAAGAAAGTATGACTCACTTATTGGAAAATAACCCATATAGTGGAATACTAATAATTGGCTTACCACTTGAAATTGAAGGTGTTTTATATAACACCGCTTTTGTTATTCAAAAAAATAAAATATTAGGTGTTGTACCAAAGTACTACCTGCCTAACACTGGAGAATTTTACGAGAAACGTTGGTTCCAATCAGGGTTTGATATAACGACCAAAGTAAGAACAATAACCTATCTAGATCAAACCGTTCCTTTTGGAAACATCGTATTTAAAAATAAAGATGACGTAACATTTGGTGTTGAGATCTGTGAAGATATGTGGGCACCTATAAGCCCTGGTAACATTCTCGCTATCAATGGTGCGAGAATGATTATAAACCTGAGTGCTTCAAATGAAGTACTAGGTAAAAGAGAAATAAGAAGAAGAGCGATTCTAGAACATAGTAGAAGAAACGCTGGAGCGTATATATACTGTAGCGCAGGTGTTAATGAAAGCACAAGTGAAACAGTGTTTAGTGGACATAATGTAATTTGTCAAAACAGTGAGTTAATCGTAGAAACAGAAAACTTTAATCAAGAAAGTGAAATTATCTATGGAGATATCGATTTATCTAAAATCGATTTCTCAAGAAGAACAAACGCTTCATACAGAGATACTCTCCACAAATTTGATTACGATATACAAGAAGTATCATTTGATTTAAAAGAAAGTACTGACTTTGTATTCGAAAAAAAGTTTGATAGCACGCCGTTTGTTCCAAAGGTAAATGTACTACAGGATTTTGAAAAAATCGCTGCACTACAAGAAAACGCCTTGTTAAAACGAATCAAGCACGTGCGTGCTAAGAGCTTAATTATTGGTATAAGCGGAGGACTTGATTCTACTTTAGCTTTATTAATCGCAGTACGAGTATATGATAATCTTGGATTATCAAGAAAAGAAATTATTGGAGTTACAATGCCAGGACTTCATACATCTAAACGTACAAAAAAGAATGCGTTGGATATGATGCATAATTTAGGTGTTACTGTACTTGATATTGATATTAATAAACATGTGAAGGAACACTTTAAGTTAATTGGGCATGATGGAGTAACACAAGATATTACTTATGAAAACACACAAGCAAGAGCGCGTACAATGATTCTGATGAATCTAGCGAACAAACATAATGGACTTGTCCTTGGGACAGGGGATTTAAGTGAGCTTGTTCTTGGTTGGTGTACATATAACGGGGATCAAATGAGTATGTATGGTATTAACTCAGGAATTCCTAAAACATTGGTGAGCTTCATGATTTATAATTATGCACTTCATAAGTTTAGTGATGATGTAAAAAGCACACTACTAGATATTGTCGATACGCCAATTACTCCAGAGCTTACATCAAGTCAAAAAACAGAAGATACAATCGGAAAATATGAAATTAATGATTTTATTATTCATCGTGTGTTAAGATATGGTGATGATCAAGCAAGAATTAAATGGTTATTGGAAGAAGTGTTTGAATTAGACGAAGAAACAAGTACAAGTTATAGTACTAATTTCTTTAGAAGATTCTATTCACAGCAGTTCAAAAGAACTGCCTTACCTGATGGTCCAAAAATATTAGATATAAGTATCAGTCCTCGTGGTGATTTAAGATTACCGAGTGACATTGATATATTTTAGGTGATTATATGAAAACAGTAGTAGTAGGACTTAGTGGAGGGGTCGATAGTAGTGTCGCTTGTGCTATATTAAAAGAGCAAGGATACAACGTCATTGGCCTTTTTATGAGGAATTGGGACAGTACAACAAATAACGACGTATTAGGTAACCCTGATGTCGACAATGAGATTTGTCCCCAAGAAGAAGATTATAACGATGCCGAAAAAGTAGCTAAGAAATTAGATATTCCACTTTATCGCGTCGATTTTATCAAAGAGTACTGGGATAACGTATTTACGTATTTCCTAGATGAATACAAAAAAGGAAGAACACCAAACCCAGATATCTTATGTAATAAGTATATTAAGTTTGATGCTTTTATCGAACACGCTAAGAAATTTAATCCTGATTATATCGCAATGGGACACTATGCAAGAGTGGAACATGGTGAACACCATAAAATGCTAAGAGGTATTGATGATAATAAAGATCAAACATACTTTTTATCACAACTTACTGAGAACCAATTAAGTACAATATTATTCCCAGTTGGCGACTTGACGAAACAAGAAGTCCGCGACATCGCTCATAAGTACGATTTGGCGACAAAAGATAAGAAAGATTCAACAGGAATATGTTTTATCGGAGAACGTGACTTCAATAAATTCTTGAATAACTACTTACCAGCTTCACCAGGGAACATGATAACTGAAGAAGGTCAATTCATCTCAAAACATAGTGGGTTAATGTACTATACAATTGGGCAACGTAAAGGACTCGGTATTGGTGGTAGTAAAGAATTTGGTAATGAACCTTGGTTTGTTATTGGGAAAGACTTAGAAAAGAACGAATTAATCGTTGGACAAGGATTCCATCATGATACATTATACAGTGATTCATGTTTGGTTGATGAAATCAATTTAATCAATATGGATAAATTTGATGGAGAATTAAAATGTACAGCGAAGTTCAGATATAGACAAAAAGATAACGTTGTAACAATCAAATTCATCGGTGATGAAATTCTTGTTACATACAAAGAAGGCGTACGTGCAGTAACTCCTGGACAAGCCGCAGTGTTTTACCAAGGTGATTTATGTCTTGGTGGAGGATTTATCAAAGAAGTATATAAGAATAATAAGAAATGCAAATATTAGGAGGCTTTTATGAAAGCAGTAATGACATTAGAAAAAAGTGGAAAAGTAGTAGAAATCGATTTATTTGAAAAAGAAGCACCAAAAACAGTTGAGAACTTTAAAACATTAATCGAACAAGGATTTTACAACGGATTAAACTTCCATAGAGTAATTCCTGGATTTGTAGCTCAGGGTGGTTGCCCGAATGGTACTGGATCAGGTGGACCTGGATATACAATAGATTGTGAAACAAAAAATAATCCTCATATTCATGAAGTAGGGGCTTTAAGTATGGCTCACGCTGGTAAAAATACAGGGGGCTCACAATTCTTTATCTGTTATGATAGCTTCCCTCATTTAGATGGAGTTCATACAGTATTTGGTAAAGTAACAACGGGAATGGATTCTGTGTTGGCACTTTCTCAAGGAGATAAAATAAAAGAAATCGTAATAAAATAAATGTAATATACATAAAATTTTCATAATTTTATGTATATTTTTTATATAATATAGAAGAGGTGATCAGATGAAGAGGATTTTAATACTATGCATGCTATTACTATTAACAGGTTGTGACAGTGATATCGTTGTTGCACTTAAAGATCCAAGTCCAAAAGTAATTGAAGAGGTTACTTATGAATATTCTGACTTTAATTCTCTAAATGACTATAATGAAGTACTTTCGCAAGATAGTTCATATTTAGTATATTATTACAATATTACTTGTGGGGCTTGTGCAAGAATTAAGGATACAGTATTGGAATTTGCAGCAGACAATACAACTGAATACAACTTTTACTTGTTGCATTCACCAGACGTAACCGGAGATAGACAAACAATTCTTTTCGAAGGAGAAAGTTTGGCAAGTACGCCAACTCTGATGGTTATTGAAAATGGAGTTATTATAGGCTTTTATAATGGTACAATAGAAATTGGAGATTATCTTGATTCATTAATAAATCAAGAAGTAACTGAGTAAGGAGGGGTTTTATGAAAATAGGGTTAGGGCTTGCAGGTGGTGGAGCTAGAGGTGCATATCAAATCGGTGTTTGGAAAGCATTAAAAGAACACGGAATTGATGTCTTTATTGAAACAGTTAGTGGTGCAAGTGTAGGAAGCATAAACGCCATTCTATTTGCAATGGGGGATTACGAAAAAGCAGAACAACTTTGGCTAGATCTAGAAAAAGATACATTGTTTCATGTCGACAAGGATACATTCAAAAGACTCTTTACCGAAAAATGGTCTTTCTTTACTAAGGGGATTTACAATACATCAACATTTGAAAAAATGATGGATGCGGCCATTGAAATGGATAAGATAAATAGTAAGAAGGTATATATCGCAACTACAAGAATTGGTGGAATGAAAAAGAAATTCTTTCGTGTACTAAAGGCAAACTATAAATATCACTTCTCTAAAAAAAGAGATAATTTACAGTTTCACACACTTGATGATCTTTCAAAGCAACAAATAAAAAAACTGGTTCTTGCCTCATGTGCAATCCCAGTTGTATTTAGACCAATCACAATTGGCGAAGAAACGTACTATGATGGTGGTATTCTTAGTAACATGCCAATTATACCTCTTCAGGAAAGCGACTGTGATAAGATTATCATTATTGATTTATTCCGTCATAACTTTCATAAAAAAACAGAAAAGAATGATAACAGGATTAAAATCATCTACCCAAAAAAGAGTTTAGGTGGAATCTTAGATTTTAAACCTAAGAAAGTTAGAAGAAGATTTGAACTTGGATATCAAGATGGAATCGAATTTATAAAAAGCAACCAAGAGTTTTTAAAAGAAAAATAAACCAAACATCTCTACTATATTAGTGGAGGTGTTTTATTATGAAAAAATTATTTATCATCAGTTTAATATTTTTTGGATTCTCATTACACAATGTTATTGTGCATGCAGGTGATTACACAACCTATCAGGAAATTAAATTCAAACACAACGGGGCAAAACTACTGTCTCAGTATGCTACATCTGACTATAAGGATTTATATAGTAGACTTGGTAAAAGAAGATTCTGGGGTTGGAGAACCTTTGTTTGGTTTAAGGAGGAACCTGCTTATTACACAAGAGATACTCTTTATGTGATAATAAATAAAGGGACAACCCCAATTAATGAGGAGATTACATTTACTCGTGAAAGTATCATAACAAAGCAATACGATGTTTCAGGTAGTATAGGCATAGAAGTAGATGGTAAGAAATCAGGATTCAAACTAGGGCTTGAAGGAAAAATTGATTTCAGTGCTTCCGTCAGTGAAAAAATCACAGTCGAAGAGAAATATGAAATCGAAATTGACGTTGATCCTAATACAAAATTAGAAATCAAAATTATGGGCGAAGCTAAAGTTACAAACGGAGTAGCAAAATTTTATAGGTTTTGGGTGCAGGCAAAAAAAGGTGGTTTTGAAATCTTTGTTGTCACAACTGAATATTATAGTATTGTAAAGGTCCCTGTATAATGAACATCAAATACTTACTTTTAGTACTATCAGTACTTTTAATCTTTTTTGGAACTGTGTTTCTTATAAAAGATAAAGAGCCACTCACATTAACAACAAGCCCCTACATATATAGCTATAAGTACACAACAGAAACCGAGTATTTCCATGTAAAACTGTTATCCAATGATAGAGACTCATACTATGTTCTACAAGAAAGCATTGATAAACTCCAACTTACTTATAATGAGGAAACTATTCCATTGCTTCTAAAGGAAATCAAAGTCTATGAGACAGAGACAGATCAATTTCTGATTGATCTGTCTCTCCAAGTAGCTTTTCACTCCAATGATTATTACATTGATTACCCACAAGCCTACTTAGAGATAACCTATACCAATAATAAAGAAGTATCTTTATATATAGGAGAATTTAATTTCCTATTTAAATCAGAGAATACATCTGATTTAGATTTTATGAATCTATCTGCGACATACCAAGAGGTAGATGGGATTAATACTGTCAGTGGGATTGTGATTGATTTAGTAAACAAAAGCGGAAACAATATCATTATTAAAGATATTGATATCCTATCATCATCAACCCATATAAATAATGATTACATCATAGAAGTATTTGATCCAGTAGATTCATTTATTGATATGGCGACGTTTCTTGATCAAGACTATAGCTTCTTTGATTACGAGAAGGAACCTTTAGATTTATTTATGCAAGCATATGAACAAAAGAAACTTATAGCTCCATTAATATACAATGGTGATATTAGCTTTATACACCGTTTTGTATTGATAATCACATATATTGATGGGACTGAAGAGAAAACCTATATCATCGATGATTTCCCCTATATGAACACATCTATCTTTAATCCTGAATACATCGATAACCTAGTAATCTATGAAATCAATTAAAATACATCAGATAACAAAAAACTATAAGCATTCTGTGATTCATCATCAGGGAATATCGATAAAAAAAAGGATTAGTGTCTTCATAGGTAAGAATGGGAGTGGGAAATCCACAATATTTAAAGCAATAATGGGTTTAATTAAGTACCGGGGAAATATAGAAACAAAGAGTAACTTAGCTTATTTCCCTGAATATATAGAATTACCAAGACTATTAAAAAGCAAAACCTTCTTAGAACTAATGATCTCCATTAATAGACATACGATTATGGTTGAGTTAATTAATCTGTTTGATATGACGCAAAATGTTCAAAAGGATATTGGAGATTTAAGTAAAGGAATGTACTGTAAGTTACGATTAATATATACGCTGTCTCAGGATAAAGATATTTATCTCTTGGATGAGCCATTTAGCGGGCTAGATGATGTTGGAGTCGTTACGTTGAAGAACTACATCTTAGATTCATCTGAGATGTATGTTATCAGTACTCATTTAGAGTTGTTTGATTCAAATAAAGAAGTAGAAGTAATTCAATTATGAGGCAAATGTTCCTAATATATATTGAGTCTGTCTTTAATAGAAAAATGTTTATTATTGCCGGTATAAATATTGTTTTTATGGTTATAATTAATTTGTTCATCAGTGGTTTTTTTCTATCCAAAAGCATTCAAATAGAGTTTGGTGAAACATTGAGGATTGATTATCTATATCAAGGATTACTTTTCGTCAAATTAAATCTCTTTCTAATCATTATTGTCTTTGTATACTCAACCAGGTATACAAAATCAATCCTCATCTTTCATAGTATTGAAC
>SDWO01000150.1 GCA_004195325.1 Candidatus Izemoplasma acidinucleici
AGATGTGTATAAGAGACAGGAATAACATTTGTAATTGGGATGATTGCTAAGATTAACGAGATTAGATGATCTTGCTTTAAATATGCTTTATTCTTTTTTGCCATGAATTAATCCTCCTATTTGATTTGTATTATCTTATTATACCATAGTATTACTTTAAAAAATAAAAATAGTAAGAGATCAGAGCTGTTTGTCATTCCCATATTTTGTTATAATACATACTATGATATAATACCAAGTGAATCGAGGTGTTTTTATGATGTTCAAATGTCCACATTGTAAAAAAAAGACTATTTCTTTGAAAGAGAAAATATCAGTAGGTATAACAATACCAAAGCAATGTAAAAAATGTAAAAACTATTATGTAAGTGACAATAAATCATATTTCTTTATTGGGGTTGTGTTACTACTATTGATAGTGTATCTACCAAATGGTGTAAGTGATATTGTACTATATTTCTCAATACCAACATTTTTCATTATCTTCATGTTAATTGGTATTTTTTATCCGGTTAAAAAATCTAGTTTTAAGCCTTAATACCCCTTGATTTCTCTATTGGGTATGTTATAATAAGTTTAAATTGATGACAAGGACAAGTAATTAGTAAAACTTTTATCAAGAGAGAGACAGTATTTTGGTGCAATTGTCTTATAGAAGAGCTAATGAATTCACCCTTAGAGATGTGCTAATCACACACGTTACTCTGCGTTAAAGAGTTGAGAGCTAGTTTAACTAGAACAAAGGTGGTACCGCGGAAATTCATTCGTCCTTATTTTTAAGGACGTTTTTTTATTATATATAAAGGAGTGTTAATATGAGTGTTAAAGAAAAATTACAAGAATTAATTAGTGAAGCAAAAGAGAAGATTTCTCTTGTACAAAGTGTTCACGAATTAAATGATGTAAAAGCGAAGTATTTAGGTAAAAAAGGATCGTTTCAAGAGATAATGAAATTGATGAAGGATTTACCTAATGAAGAACGACCAATGTTTGGTAAATTAACCAATGAGGCGAAACAAGTAATTACCAATTATTTAATTGATCAAAAACAGTTAATTGAAGACGCTAAAGTAAATGAGCAATTACGTAGTGAAACAATTGATGTTACATTACCTGGTAGATCATTTGAGGTAGGTAAAAAACATCTTCTAACTCAAATAAAAGAAGAATTAGAAGACTTATTTATCGGTATGGGATACAGTGTTATGGAAGGCCCAGAAATAGAAATAGACGAGTACAATTTCGAAAAATTGAACTTACCTAAAAACCATCCAGCACGTGATATGCAAGATACATTTTATATCACAGAGGAAACACTATTAAGAACACATACATCTCCAGTACAAGTACGTACAATGTTAGACAATAAAGAAAAAGGACCAATTAAAATTGTGTGTCCTGGAAAAGTGTTTAGACGTGATGATGATGACGCAACTCACAGTCATCAATTCATGCAGTTTGAAGGGTTAGTTGTTGATGAAACAACATCAATGGCAGACTTAAAAGGAACACTGCTTGTTGCTGCTCGTAAATTATTTGGAGATAAAAGAGAAATAAGATTAAGACCATCTTACTTCCCATTTACTGAACCTTCAGTAGAAGTTGATGTTAGTTGCCATAACTGTAACGGTAAAGGCTGTAATATTTGTAAGGGTACAGGATGGATTGAAGTATTAGGGGCTGGTGTTGTTAACAACAATGTATTAGAAGCATCAGGATATGACAGTACAAAATATCAAGCATTCGCATTTGGTATGGGTGTAGAACGTATTGCCATGTTGAAATACGGAATCAATGATATTAGAAGTTTCTATACAAACGACATCAGATTCAATAAGCAATTTAAATAAGCTTGTTGAATAATTAGGAGGAATATTATGAAAGTATCGTTAAACTGGCTCAAAGAGCTTGTTGATGTAAATATAACAATAGAAGAACTTAGTACTCTTTTCAATCTTCACAGTGGTGAAGTTGAAGAATATTACAACTTAGTTGAAGCAACAAACTTAGTAGTAGGATACGTTGAATCTAAAGAACAACATCCTGATGCTGATAAACTGTCAATCTGCCACGTTAATATTGGTAATGAAGTGTCGCAAATAGTTTGTGGTGCTCCAAATGTAGAAAAAGGACAACATGTAATCGTAGCATTACCAGGAGCTGTTTTACCTGGTGGATTTAATATCAAATCATCTACAATTCGTGGGGTTGAAAGCAATGGTATGATTTGTAGTCTTAGTGAATTAGGAATAGACAAAAAATATCATCACGAAGAAGGGATCCATGAAATTACAGTTGAATGTAATCCTGGAGATAACCCTGTAGAAGTTTTATCACTAAATGATTCAGTGTTCGCACTAGATTTAACACCTAATAGAGCTGATTTATTAAGTATAATGGGTGTTGCTTATGATACTGCTGCTATCTTAAAAACAGAGGTAAAACTTAAAGAAATATCATTAGTGGAAGTTCAAAAAAGCAATCCAGTAATAATTGAGATTGATACAGATAAATGTTCATCTTATTATGCTAGAGTAATTGAGAATATCGAGATTAAAGATAGTCCAAAATGGATGCAAGCAAGATTAATTGCTGCGGGTATGAGACCAATCAATAATGTTGTGGATATTACGAACTACGTAATGTTAGAAACAGGACAACCACTTCATGCATTTGACTATGATTTATTAGAAACTGGAAAAATTGTTGTAAGACAAGCAAATGAAAATGAAGAGTTAGTAACATTAGATAATGAAACAAGAAAACTTACTGTTAATGACATCGTTATAACCAATGGTTCTAAATCAGTGGCTATAGGTGGAGTAATGGGGGGATTAGATACTGAAATTATTTCTACTTCAAGATCAATCTTATTAGAAAGCGCAGTATTCGATTTCTACTCAATTAGAAAGACATCTAATCGACTTGATTTACGCAGTGAAGCAAGTACTAGATTTGAAAGAAAAGTAGATCCTAATAGAACATTATTGGCATTAGAAATGGCTTCAATGCTATTTGGTAAATATGCTAATGGAGACATCTTAAAAGGTGTAAACAAAGTAGAAAACGGTGACTTAACTGAAAAAGTTATCACAGTTGAAGCTGGTAAAATCAATAAAGTACTCGGTACAAATTATCCAGTTGAGTTGATTGAAGAAACATTAAGTAGACTTAACTTCAAACATACGTTAGAAAATGACTTGCTAACAATTCAAATACCTACAAGAAGACAGGATATTCTAACTTATCAAGATATAGTTGAAGAGGTTGGTAGAATACAAGGATATGATAATTTACCAACAACATTACCTGAAACTGTAAGCATGGGTGCATTGTCACCAAGCCAATTAGTCAAACGTAAAATCCATACTCTTTTAACAGGGTTAGGATTAAATGAAGTAGTTACATATTCTCTTACTTCAAAAGATAAAGTTTTAGATTTTGTATCTAAAGATGAACAACATTTACTTTCAGAAGTAGTAGAATTAATGATGCCTATGAGTCAAGACAAGTCTACAATGATTCTTTCTCCTATTAGAGGAATTCTAGAATCTGTTAAGTATAATGTTGCGCGTAAGAATAATGATGTTTTATTCTATGAATTAAGTAAAAGATATACAAAAGAAGAAGAAACAGAAGTGCTATGTGGCGCTTTAACAGGAGAATTAAGTAATGTTTTATGGCAAGGAAAAAAAGAAGTGGTAGATTTCTACACTGCTAAAGGTATAGTTTCATCAATGCTTTTAGAACTAGGACTGTCTCACTTGTATTTTGAGGCTACTAACGATTATTCAAATCTACATCCTGGTCAATCAGCTTATATCAAAGATAGAAGCGGAATTGTTGGATTTATCGGAAAATTACATCCACAATATGAGAAAGCAAATGATCTCAAAAATGTATATGTTTTCGAACTAAAAATTGAGTCGCTATTAGAATTAAGAAGACCTCTTAAAAAGGTAAAAGAGATAAATAAATATCCTTCAATATATAGAGATTTGGCTATTGTGGTCAATAAAGATGTTGAAGCACAAAGCATCAAGACTGTTATTTCAAAAACAGGAAAACGTATGTTAACTGACATTATGATATTCGATTTATTTGTTGGAGGTAATCTAGCTGAGAATCAGAAATCTATTGCCTTACGTTTAGCATTTACTGATCCAAAAAGAACTCTAGAATCAAAAGAAGTTGATGAAAGAGTTAAAGAGATATTAGGTAGTTTAGAAAAACAACTAAGTGCTGTATTAAGATAAATAAAAGGACTTCATTGAAGTCCTTTTTTTATTGAAATAATTCACCAATAATATATGGTAGTTCTGAAACATCTAATCCTGAATACGGAAAAATAACTTTGTGGGAATCTTTGATTGGTTCATATTGCATTTTCAATTGGTTACATTGCTTCATAAAAGAAACTAATAATTGATGTTCCTTAAAATCAATGATGACATGAAGATTACTATCAGTTCCTGAAACAGTTACATCGTATTTATCTAGTTCTTTTATAAGACATTCATTCTTTTCTCTGTATAGAGTATACAGTTTTTTTGTATGTCTTTTAAATAAACCTTCTTTCATATAAAGGGCTAAACTAAGTTGTTCTAGTTTGCTGACACCTTGTCCGAAGCTTTTATAGGATGCTTTGTACTTATTGTATAAAGGTATTGGTAGAATCATGTAGGATAGTCTGATACTAGGTAGAATAGTTTTTGAGAAAGATCCCATGTAAATAACATGTTCATTATTATCAAAGCTATATATACTAGGTATTGTAAAACTATTGTATCGGATAAAGAAATTATAGTCATCCTCTATAATGTATGTGTTATTCTTTTTTGCCCATTTCAATAATTCATATCTGTCATTCACTTTTACTACATCACCAGTAGGATATAAATTAGAAGGAGATATATATAAGTACCCGCTTTTATTACTGAGTACTTCTTCAATGTTTGTCGAAGATTGAATATTGTAATTGTTTAATTTAAATATATCCGAAGCCTTCTTAAACAGAGGCTGTAGAAAACTAACTGATTTTCTTTGTTCTAGGAGGAGCAGGGTTTGTAGAAGACTCTGAATTCCTGGTCCGATGACTATTTGATTTACATCACAGTTTATGTTTCGCTCATTCAAAACGTACTTTTGAATCTCTGTACGAAGTCCTAATTCTCCCCTAGGGTCACAGGGTTTGAATAATTCACTTGACTGGTAGTTAATAACCTTATTGATGGTAGACTTGTAAACTTTTATGTCAAATAAATCTTCACTTAAATGATTGTTTCTAAAAGTACTGTATTCAATCTCGTCAACAATAGTGTTTTTACTTATAGTACTACTTTCATTGATATCTTCAACAATAAAACCAGATCTTGGTCGGCTTGTGATATAGCCCTCGATTACTAGCTGATTATATGCCTTTTCGACTGTAGTAGTACTAATACCACGCTTTATTGCATATTGTCTTACGGAATCTATTTTCGTGTTTTTAGGTAAAATTTGGTTAATAATATTATTTCGTATTTCATTATATATTTCTATATATAATGGATGTCTTTTCATATTCATCTGACCACCTCAAAATATTAATATTTGTATGTTTTAATGCGTACACATTTCTATTATAATACAATTAGTTTGAATAATAAAGGAGAAATTATATGAGATCACTTGAGACAAGAAAAATAACTTTTTTAGCAGCTATGATAGCAATGGTAACAGTTGCATCATACTTTGGAATTAAATGGCCAATTTCGGCAGGGGGTTATACCCATTTGGGTACTCTAGTTGCATTGATTATTGCAATTAAATACGGGAAAACTACTGGAGCCTTAGCTGGTGGTATCGGTATGATGTTATTTGATTTATTTAGTATGTATACTGCTTGGGCATTAGGAACACTGGTTGTAAGATTAGTTGTTGGTTATGTAGTTGGTTGGATTGCGTACGATAATAAGAAGGAATCACAAGGAACAAACATGAATAGAAATATTATAGCCATATTTATTGGTATGATAATCATGCTAGTTGGATATTACTTCTTTGAAGCTTGGGTGTTAACTACTTATGAAAAAGCATTTACAAGCATTCCTGGAAATGTATTACAGTTTGTAATTGGTTTAGGGGCGTTATACGTGGTACCTAAGCTAATCGAATATGAAAAAGCAACACTAGAAGAGTAAAAAAAGAGATGATTAAACACATTCAATCCCTTTAATGGGGGTAGAAAAGATAGAAACGGTTATATATATAGCCGTTTTTTTATATAGAATAATCCGATTAAAAAATCAAACATATTACAACTACTTTTATTAATCTTTTATTTAATCTATAATTTTCCTAGAAGTGTAATAAATTATGATATAATTATATGAAACAGGGAGGTTTGTTATGAAAAAATATTCAATTTTGATTTTATTAATTATGTGTCTTTTTTTGGAAGTTTATTTTGAAAAACAATTTCCATACATAACAATAATATATGGTTTAATACTAGGTGTATTGTCATTCTATGCTAAAAATACTAGCGATAAACGAAAAGGACTAAAATTGCTAGTTTCTTATCTATTCTACATTGTAAAATATATTATGGCTTTTCATTTAATACTAGTTTATTTGGTTTTCATGAATTATCTACATGTTAGTGATAGTATTCTATTTGTGCATTATGCAATTATAACTATTACGTTATTATCGTTGGTAGGATTAGATCTGTTTACTTTAGTCAAATATTACTACAATAAACTGACTTTAAATAGCAATTAATCTCATTCGATACATTATTGAGTGAATCTTTTTCACTAAAATTAAACTTCATAATTAAAAAGCACTGGAAACAGTGCTTTTAGTTTGCTAAACAGAGTATAATTGCCCCCACTAAAGGGATCGAATGTGTTTGGTCATCTCTTTTTATATGTTTCACGATACTGTCTAGGTGTTAGGAATGTTTTCTTTTTGAACCTAGCATTGAAGTAAGATAAATTTGAGTATCCAACTTCAAATGAAATTTCAGATATTGAATTTGAAGTTGAAGATAACAGCTCGCAAGCCATTCCAATTCTAAAAGCATTCATATATTCTGTCAGGGTTTGATTTGTATGTCTTTTGAATACTCTGCATAAATGAGGTTTTGAAGTTTCTAAGTTTATACTCATAAAATCCAAATCAATATCTTCCTTGTAATGGGTGTTGATATACACAACTGAGTTTTTGATTAATTCAACAGAACTCTTTCTATTTGAAGTTATGTTCTTCTTATAAACGTATCTATTCTTAAAAAATAGATAAACTAGGTGTATAACGTAAGATTTAAGTAGAAGGTATTTGAAACTATCTGTGTCTTCAAATGTTTCACTTATTTGATAAAACATAGAAGTGAACATTGAATATATAGGCATTGAACTAAGAATTATATTAGGTAGATAACGTTCACCGGTGATTAGAGGATAAATAAATTCATGTGTCATTGTATCAAATTCAGAACTCAATAGAGTCTCATATTTGAACTTTAATGACTCATAAATAATGGGTCTACCTATCTTGGCAGAAGCAGAATGTAACTGCTTTGGATTTACTATTATAAATGATCCTTGTCTTACTATATAT
>SDWO01000072.1 GCA_004195325.1 Candidatus Izemoplasma acidinucleici
ACTAATGAATCTTTTAAGTAATTCTACATCTTTATAATCGATCACTTTAATTTTATTATCAGTGAAAAAACATCTTTTTTTACGTCTTTTACGGAATCCTCCTGGTCTTGCCATGGTTAGTTCCTCCTCTATTTAGAATGGTAGGTCGTCTTCTGTTACATCGATAACAGGAGTAGACTCTCTACGTTGTGATTGTTGTTTTGGTTGTTGTTGTTTTTTATCGTCATAGAAATTTTGACTATGGTCGTTATTAAATCCACGATCTTGTTTATATCCACCAGAGTTTTGGTTTTGATTTTGGTTTTGGTTGTTATTTTGATTGTCACCTTTAGGCTCTAGGAATTGAACACTATCACATACAACATCTGTTGTGTATTTTCTGTTTCCTTCTTTGTCATCGTACGATCCTGTTTGGATACGTCCTTCAATACCAAGTAAACTTCCCTTTTTTACAAAGCGAGCTAAGTTCTCAGCTTGTTTTCTCCACACGATACATTGAATGAAGTCTGCTTCTCTTTCCCCAGTAGGTCCAGTAAATGTTCTATTTACGGCTAATGTGAATCTTGAAAAAGCAATATTTCCTGATGTATATCTTAGTTCTGGATCCTTTGTTAAGCGTCCGACTAAAACTGTACGATTAATCATAATAATACACCCCTTATTTTATGTCTTTAATAATTAAGTAACGAATGATATCTTCTTTGATACGAACAATACGGTCAAATTCAGTTCTTGCTTCATCATTTGAAACAACATCAAGAACTACATAGTAACCTCTTTTGTGATCTTCAATTTCGTACGCTAATTCTCTAATTCCCCATTCATTTACATTTGTAATTGTACTGTTACGAGAAGTGAAGATAGTGTTTAATTCTTCAATTAAAGCTTTACGATCGTCTTCTAAAACAGTTGGGCGAATAACATACATAATTTCGTATTTTGTCATCATATTTACCTCCTTTTGGTCTATTGGCTGTCTTACAGCAAGGATGCGATTTCTCACGCTGAATAATTATAGCACAAACGATATTTGTATGCAACAAATTACGACTAAATTATATATATACTATATATACATAAATTCGATGTTATTATCCTGTAACACAGTAAGATGTTAATGCAACATACCTAGCATCTATTTATTTGTTCAATTCTGTATAATATACTAAGGATAGAATGGTAGTTGAATCCCCATTCGATTATCGTTCGGCTTCTGGATTATTTTTAATAACCCGATTCATTCACATTAGAAAAGGTTGTGTTAAAGCACAACCTTTTCTTCTGCAATATAACTAAGTATATCTTGTTTCATATCTCTGTTAACTGTGTGTGTATCATTATATAGTTTCAAACTTATTCCAGGTTTATGATTTTCAATAAAGAATTGCTCGCTAAATATACATGGTACGTCATCATCATTTGTTGTATTTATGATGTGAAGTTTCTTGTAGTTTAACTGCTCAATTTTATTCACTGGGTCAATATCTTTAATATCGCCTTTAATACTATTAAATATTTTGGTATAACTATCATTGTTTTCTTTCTCGATTAGCCACTCAGAGAAACTGTATAAATATGGTGTGCTTATTACAGGAATTAGTTTATTTATCTTATCAGTTTTGAGAGCACAGTTATATGCGATCATTCCACCCATAGATATCCCCACTAAATCGAAAGTAGCGAATTCTTTTTGATATAAATCACTATACAAAGCAAGAATATCATCCGCTGTATTTGTGATCACTGTGAATGCTGCTTTGAATTTCTCATGACTTGGTTCTGAGATAAATGGTTCTTCCATTCTTAACCCATGTTTATATGCATCAATTGCTACTACATAAAACCCTAATCTTGCTAGATCAATCGCTAGGTAGTCAGCACCTCTATTTTTATTTGAATCAAAGCCATGTTGCACGAAGACTAATCCCTTATGAGATAGTCCTTCTTCATAGTATTCGTTATATGGAATTTCATTATGTTGTTGTTGATTTATTATTATTTTTGACATCAAGTAATTCACCCCTTAGTAAATTTAGTGCATAGATTACACTTCTATTTCTGACTTTGTCTCTATCTCCGTTAAAGACAAATTTATGTGTTGTTACTTTATTATTATGATACATTCCAAAATATACTAGCCCAACTGGTTTTTCTTCTGTTCCACCTGTCGGTCCTGCAATTCCGGTTATACTTATTCCAATATCACAACTTGTGTTTTTATGTAATCCTTCAACCATTTGATATGCACACTCATTACTAACTGCGCCAAATGTATCTAAGACCTTTTGTGAAACATTTAGATGTTTTATTTTTGACTCATTGCTATATGTTACAAATCCTTCATCATAAACAGAACTACTTCCACTTACATTAAGTAATTTCCCAGAAAGTAATCCTCCTGAACAACTTTCTGCGAATGAAATTTTATAGTTTAGATCATTCAGTAACCTCACTACGACACCTTCTAAAGAATCATTTAGATTCCCGTATATGAAATCAGAGAATTTAGAATAGAATGCTTTTTTGCAATTCTCTAAATCATGTTTGTTTGAAGAAGTGAAAATATATTTGATTTCACCAAGACCAGCATATGGAGCGATGTTTACATTTGGATGACGTTCGTAAAACCCTTTTAATTTATCTTCCATATATGATTCTCCAGTACCCACTAACTTAAATCCTTCACTATATAGTTTTATATCAAGTTTTTTAGTTAGTATTTCTAATACTGTAGGAAGCATAGGTTTTAGTTCTGAAGGTGGTCCTGGTAATAATACTATGTGTTTGTTATTCACTTCAAAATATAATCCCGGAGCAGTTCCTTCATTATTTATTAAAACCGTTGAATACAATGGTCTGATTGCTTGTTTTAAGTTTGTGTCTTTCATTTTCATATTCATGCGCTCAAAATAATGTTTGATTGAATCAACAATGTCCTGATCTAAAAATGTTTCCATTTTAAAATAATCGAATGTTGATTCTCTTGTGATGTCATCTATTGTTGGACCTAGTCCACCTGTAAAAAAGATGATATCCTCATCAACGAATTCTAATATCTTATTGTATTCCTCTTTTATATCATCAATCACAAAACTACGGTTAACATCAATTCCAATTGATTGTAAACTAGAAGCGATATGCATTAGATTTGTATTGATTGTTTTCCCTGTAAGGACTTCTTTCCCTACTGTTATTATTGCTGTCTTCATGTCTCCACCTACTAAATTTCTTTGGCACTTCCGCCAACACTAACACTTAGTATTTCGTGTAAATGTTTGTCTAGCTTCACATATATCTCAGAAGGCATATTCATAGAATAACCTTGTCTTAGCACATATTCTGTTTTTTGTGGTGATACATATTTATTTAAATAACACGCTAAGGCACCATTACTTGTCCCTGTTGCACTTTCCTCATCAATGCCAACAATGGGAGCGAAGTTCCTACCATAAGCATCTACCTTTGAATCTAGAGCGAATAAATGAATTCCGATTACTCCATATTTTTTACAAAGATGTACTATGTTTTTCATCTTAGGATGTAGTTTATGTAGTGTCTCTACATCTTTAATTGGAATGAATATTTCTTCCATCCCTGTTGAAACAATCATTGGAGGTAATGTACTATCTAAGAATTTCTCCTCATAGAAACAATCATCAATTTCATATTGTTCAATCCCGCTTTTGAAAACTGGTTTCTTTTGCTCCATGAATACTTCTTTCTTTGATACTTCAATATTGAATATACCAATATTAGTTTCCATCGAATGATGTCCCTTTTTTATTATCTTTAAATCTCTAAGTAAATTAAAAGTAGCAATTGTAGCATGGCCACATAAATCTACTTCACTTGTCGGACTAAAAAATCGAAGTCTAAATGTTGCTTTTTCACTTTCGGTTACAAAAGCTGTTTCACTAAATCCTACATTTTTTGCGACTTGTTGCATATCAAAATGAGTTAGTGAATCACCATTAATTACAACTCCAGCTCTATTTCCACCATTCCTACCATTTGGGAAAGCTGTAAGTTTATATACTTTCACATCCATATTGTTGCCTTCTTCCTATATGACTTACTTCTATTTTACCATATTTTTGTGTAAATAATGAGAATCAAAAAAGACACTTTAAAAAGTGTCTTAAACGTTAAATCTAAAGTGCATGATATCTCCATCTTGAACGATGTATTCTTTTCCTTCTAATCTAGCTTTACCATTCTCTTTTGCACCTTGTTCTCCATTGAACTCAACAAAGAACTTGTACTTAATGGTTTCCGCTCTAATAAATCCTTTTTCAAAGTCTGTATGAATGATTCCAGCACATTGAGGTGCTTTCATTCCTTTTCTAAATGTCCAAGCTCTTACTTCTTGTACTCCTGCAGTGAAGTAAGTTTCAAGTCCTAGTAATGTGTAACTCTTTTTGATAAGTCTATCTAATCCAGATTCGGAAACTCCTAAATCTTCTAAGAAAATTCCTTTTTCTTCATCATCTAGTTCACTTAATTCCGCTTCAATCTTCGCACTAATAACTACAGCTTCACTTTTGTCTGCTTCTGCGTAGTCTTTGATGATTTTAACATATTCGTTATCACTGAAATCAGCAATTTCATCTTCATGAATGTTAGCAACATAGATCATAGGTTTTTGTGTTAGGAAGTTAAAGTTTTTGATTAGAGCCAATTCATTTTCATTAAACTTTAATGTTCTAATTGATTTGTTATCCATTAACGTATCTTGAATTAATTTCAAAACTCCGTATTCAAATACAGCTTCTTTATCAACCTTTAATTGAGCTTTTTTTTCAATCTTTGGTAATCTTTTTTCTATAACTTCTATATCAGCAAAAATCAATTCTAGATTGATTGTTTCAATATCTCTTATTGGATCTACAGATCCATCAACATGCGTAACATTCTCATCATCAAAAGCGCGAACTACTTGAACGATAGCATCCACTTCTCTTATGTGTGAAAGGAATTTGTTTCCAAGTCCTTCACCTTTACTTGCTCCTCTTACGATACCAGCAATATCTGTAAACTCAAAGATAGTAGGTATTGTTTTTTTAGGGCAAACAATTTCTGCTAATTTTAATAATCTTTCGTCAGGTACTTCAACCACTCCAACATTAGGATCAATTGTCGCAAACGGATAGTTTGCTGCTAGTGCTCCTGATTTTGTAATCGCGTTAAATAGTGTAGATTTTCCGACATTTGGTAGTCCAACAATTCCTGCTGTAAGTCCCATAATATCACTCCTTTTTAAACCTCTATTATTCTACTTTATATTGGTGTTTATTACAAGAAAAAAAGCAAATGATTATTTGCTTTTTATATTTCTATTGATCATCCGGATGTACGTTCAAAGTAGTTGGAATGCTTTCATGTTCTATATCATCTCTAACGTACTGAATTATGATAGATTCTCCAACACTACTGTTTAATATTGCTTCTCGTAAATCGTTAAAATTATTGATTTCTAAGAAGTCATCCATACCTTCGTTTTTATATCCTATAATTAAATCGTAATCCTCAAGAAGTGCTGCTTCTGCTGCACCACCTGGAAGAACTTCAATACATACTCCAAAGTCATATCCACATTGATTTACTTGGGCGGATGTTGTAATTCCTAAGTATGGTCTAGTAACAATTCCATCGTCTTCTAAATCCGTTGCGATTCTCTCAACTGTGTTTGATGGGATTGCAAATCCTATATTCGCAACATACTCTTCAACAATTTTCATATTGTTTATTCCAACTAAATCGCCATTGATATCTAGAAGTGCTCCTCCGCTATTTCCAGGGCTTATTGCTGCATCATGTTGTAATAATGTAGCGTCAAAATCACCTTCCATATAGTACCTAGCAGTACCACTTATCACACCCATAGTCACTGTTCCGTAATAGTCAAATCCAAGTGGATTTCCTATTGCAAAAACAAATTGTCCTGCTTGAATATCGTATGAATCTGCGAATTCTATAACTTTAAAATCTTCAGCAGATTCGAATGTTATAACACCTAAATCTGTAACTGGATCTGATCCTAAATATGTTATTACTTCATTTTCTATTTCGAATAATAACCCGTTTTTTTCATAAACAACTGTCATGAATACAGGAACCATACGTTCACCAATTGGGCTCTCATGAACTAGAACATGATCATTTGTAACCATGTAGTATTTCCAACCTTGAACTACATTAAAATCATCATCAATGATTGTTATAGGTTCTCTTTTATAAACAACACCACTACCCGTTCCACTTGAAGTATTGGTAATTACAATGATTCCAAGAACACCAGTTCTTGCTTCTTCAATCATTGCTGTGACTGCTTCTTCAAATGCTTCAATTGTGTAATCAATTGTGGCTTGTTGCTCATCGATTCTTTCTTCAACAAGTTGTTCGATTAATACTGCAAGTTCAGCTGCTGATAGATCACTTTGTTGTGATACTAAGTCAGAAACCATAGCTTCAATTTCTGCTTCTGTAAGTGTGTCTTGTTCAGCCTCTTCACATCCTGTTAAAGTAAATGAAATAATTAGTGTTAATAGTAATAGTATTTTTTTCATTGTGTTCACTCCTTTATATTAAATAGCGCTAATGCATTTTTTGTTGTTTGGTTTGCTATTTCTTTGTATGTTAAGTTTTTCAATCTTGCTATTTCTTCCGCAATTAATTTCACGCGTGAAGGTTCGTTTTGTTTGCCTCTAAAAGGATGTGGTGATAGATAAGGTGCATCGGTCTCTATTAAAAGTTTATCTAAGGGAACCATTTTAGCTACTTCTTTAGGTTTGTGGCCATTATTAAATGTGACTGGCCCTCCTAGTGAAATATGCATTCCTAAATCTAGGAATAGGGGAGCCATTTCTGCGCTTCCACTATAGCAGTGCATAATGCCCTTTAAATTTTTGTATTCACTTAATACATTATATGTTGCTTCACTTGCATCTCTCATATGGATACTAAGTGGTAAATCTAGTCTCAATGATGTTTCGATATGCCATTTGAATAATTCAATTTGAGTATCTATGTGTTCTTTATCCCAATAGAAATCAAGTCCACATTCTCCTACTCCAACTACTTTCTTATGTGTTAGCTGTTTAAGTAGTAGGTCTTTATCTTTTTGTGTTACTTTTGGTGCATCTGTTGGGTGAAATCCAACGGTTGCATATATAAAGTCATACTGTTCTGCTAATGCGATTGCCTTTTTGTTTGTGATTGGGTCGTAACCTACCACGATCATTTTTGATACATCATTTTCTAATGCTCTTTCAATGACTTCCTGTAGGGAGTCATTAAACTGCTTTGCATTTAGATGTACGTGAGTGTCTATTAACATGTCATCACCTCTACTTAGTACTAATATTATACAACATTTTTATGGATAAAGGGTGATTATACAAAAAAAAGAGGCATAAGCCTCTTTAGTTTGTTTTTTGTCTTAAATTATACTAAGATTTTTGAAACGTTTCCAGCACCTACTGTACGTCCACCTTCACGGATAGAGAATTTAGTACCTTGCTCTAACGCGATTGGAT
>SDWO01000128.1 GCA_004195325.1 Candidatus Izemoplasma acidinucleici
AGCAAATTGGTACCAAAGGTCTGGAGTACCCATTTCCATTGCTAATCTTTTCGTAATATTTAATGGTAAGATACTATCTTTATATTCTTTAGATTGTTTTTTGAATACATCCATACTTGGCATTGAAACAACTCTAACGTTGATTCCATCTTTAGCAAGCAATTCCTGTGTATCTATAGCAAGTCCAACTTCACTACCAGCAGCTATTAGGATTCCTTCAAAATCTTCTTTATCACTAATAACATATGCACCTTTTTTAAAGTCTTCATAACTTGTATCTACTTTAACTTCTAAGTTTTGTCTAGACAACACAATTACATTAGGTGTTTTTGTAGCTTCCATTGCGAATCTGTAAGCGTAGTTTGTTTCATTTGCATCGCAAGGTCTTAATACATTTAGATTTGGTGTAGTTCTAAACATACTTAATTGTTCAACTGGTTCATGTGTAGGTCCATCTTCACCAACAGCTACACTATCGTGTGTAAATATGTATGTAGACGGGATACTCATTATAGCTGCCATTCTAGCAGCTGGTTTTAAGTAATCAGCAAATACGAAGAACGCACCGCTAAATCCTTTTAATCCATGAAGCACAAGCCCATTGACCATTGCAGCCATTGCATGCTCACGAACACCATAATTAATATTTCTTCCAAGTCTATTTGAAGCTGAGAAATCTCCATTGATACCTTTTGCTTTAGTAGATTTAGTTAAATCGGCAGATCCACCGATTAAAGCTTTTGAAGCTTCACTTAATGCAGTGATTGCTTTTCCACCACTTACTCTACTAGCTTCGTTTGTACCAATACTTTGTTTTGGTAATATTTCATCAAAATCGAATGTTACGTTTCCGGTCATAATTGCTTCTAGTTCTTTTGCTAATTCTGGATATTCAACTTTGTATTCGTTAAATAATTCTTCCCAATTATTCAATGCTTCTTCTCCACGTTTAACTGTGTTTTCAAAGAAATCATTATAAACTGAATCAGGAACTGTAAATTCAGGGTAATTCCAACCCATACGTTTTCTCATTGCATCTGTTTCTTCTTTACCAATTGGAGAACCATGTGTAGAGCTTTTCCCTTGGTCACTAGCTCCAAATCCAATAATTGATTTAACTTCGATTAATGAAGGTTTGTCAGTAACACCTTTTGCAATATTAATTGCTTCCGTTAAACTATCTAAATCATTAGCGTCATTAACTTTAATATAATGCCAATTCATCGCCTCATATTTGTCTTTAACATTTTCAGTATTCGCCCAACTTAATGGTCCATCTAACTGAATATCATTTGAATCATATAATACAACTAATTTTCCTAAACCTAAATGTCCAGCTAAACTCATCGCTTCTTGAGTTACACCTTCTTGTAAATCTCCATCACCACATAATGCATAAGTGAAGTGATCTACAACATTGAAGTTTTCTCTATTAAATGATGCGGCTAAGTAACTCTCACCAACTGCCATTCCAGCAGCCATTGCAATACCTTGACCAAGAGGTCCTGATGTTGTATCAATTCCATCAGTATGAAGGTACTCAGGATGTCCCGGAGTTAACGAATTTAATTGTCTAAACTCTTTCAAATCATCCATTGATACTTTGTAACCAGATAAGTGTAATGTAGGATATAACATACCACTACCATGTCCAGCTGCTAATACAAATCTATCTCTATTAAACCATAATGGTTTATTAGGTGTGATTCTTAATTCCTTTGTATATAGGTGATACAAAATCGGCGCTGCTCCTAGTACAATTCCTGGGTGTCCACTGTTTGCCTTATTGATAGCATCCATTCCCAAAAATCGTATTGCATTAATCGAATTATTCATTGTTATTGCTCCTTTAATAGTTAGATTATTCATTCACAATAATTATACTATAAACCACTCTTTTATCAACAGAAACTACCAAAGATACACATAATAATGGTATAATGTTCTAGAAGGGGTGATAGTATGTCTGGATTCCCAGTTTTACTCGATTTAATTATAACGTTTTTGGGAGAACTTTTCGATGACAAAAGTCAGCGCACAGTCTTGTATAAGAATGATAGGAAACAAGAAGTTGAGAAGCCGAAAAATAGAAGTGAATATATTGAATCAAAGCGAAGAATTTACAATCTTAAATTTGCTATCTTATTCTATATTCATATTATGTATGAAGAGGACGATCATTTATCCTTTGGTGAGTTAAGAGAAGTAAAAAAACTAATAAAGGAAAAAGAAGGATTTTTATCAGACGATGAGAAAGCAGAAATAAAGAAGGTAATGAAAATGAAGCCTTCACTGTTTAACTTAATTGACTTTGCAAAAGAGAATCATATTACATATCGTTTTGTTTTACAGATGATCGAACATTTAAAACTTAGTACTGAGAATGATGAACGATATCAGTATGTACTAAAAAAATTACATAGAAGATTCATTATCGAAAAAGATAACTTACATTAAAAAAGAGACTCAAAGTCTCTTTTTTTTATTTGAATACTTTTATTTCTTTAATGATGAATTCCTGTGGAAAGCACGAGTAATCAACTTCTCCACCAAACATTCCACCTACTGCAAGATTAAGTATGAAGTAAAAATCTTCATTAAAAGGCCATCCGACATGAGTTGTATCTCTATCGTTTTCACCTTTTGTGTATGTTACCATTTCTTTTCCGTTTAGATAGTATGTTACTTTGTTCTCATCCCAATCGAATCCGTATGTCTGAAAATCATCACTTAATCCTTTTACTAAGAATCTAGTATCGTAAGGTAACCCATTTTTATGGTTATATCCTTCTGTATGTAAGCAAGCGTAGAATTTGTCCATATCATTTGCGGTATGTTCCAATAAATCGATTTCTCCACTTTTTGGCCATTGCCCATGTTTAGCAATTTCAGGCATCATCCAAACTGCTGGCCAAGTACCTTTTCCTTTTGGAACTTTACATGTGAACTCTATTTTTCCATGTTTAAAGAATACTTTACTTTTTGTGTTTATTCTAGCACTTTTAATAACACCGTTATCGTTAATTGCTCTAAGCACTAATCCGTTATTAAAATATAGTGTGTCTTTAGAATCAGTATATTGTTGAACTTCATTATTAGCCCATTTTTTTCCAACTGAAACATTCCAATCATTTCTGTTTAGTTCTTGATCTTTTGTAAAATCAAAATGCTTATATAATTTCATTATCTATTCACTCTAGTCGTTTCACCTGTAATTAAGAATGTATCTACAATTATAGGTTCGCTAACTCTTTTCTTTGTTTTATCGTTGATCATTTGTAATATTTGATTCGCTGCTAATTTACCCAAACGAACAGTATCTTGTCTAATAGTTGTTAATCTAGGTGATAATAATTGTCCTAAGTCAACACCATCAAATCCTATTATTGAATAATCCTCAGGTACAGATTTCCCAGCTTCACGTATTGCTTGCATCGCTCCAATAGCTAGCATATCTGATGCGCAGAAGATTGCAGTTGGTTGATCCTTTAGGGCAAGAATAAGTTTCATTGCGCTAAATCCATTTTCCTTACTAAATAATTCTCCAGAAACTTGATATTTATCAACTATTTTCAAACCAAATTTTTTCATAGCTTCTTCGAAGAAGTGTTTACGAGAACTACCTACTTGTAAATATTCTCCACCATATATGTTACCTATTTTTGTATGTCCTAAATCCTTAAAATATTTAACCGCTTGTTCTAGACCTTGTTTATTGTTTGAAGTAATATAGTTTGCGCCTTCTTCACAAAAGTCCATAAGAACAGTTGGTATCGTTGAATTATATAGTGATTTCATTTCATTTGAAGAAAAATCACCAACAAGACAAAGAACACCTTCTACTTGTTTTCTTTTTGAATGTTCTAAGTAACTACCATTCTTGGCACCCATACTTTTTGATAAAAACATAATGTCATATCCAGAAGCTTCAACAGTGTTTCTAAAGCTTTCAAGTATTTTATTGAACAGAGGATGTTGTAACCCAACTCCTGTAACTTCTTCAAATACAATACCGATTGTATATGATTTTTGTGTAATTAAACTTCTAGCAGAAAGATTTGGAACATAGTTCATTTCTTCACATAAATCTAATATTTTCTTCTTCGTTGAATCAGAGATATCAGAATAGTTATTTAGTGCTTTACTAACTGTTGTAATACTGTAACCACTTCTTTTAGCAACATCTTTAATTGTAACCATTAGTTCACCTTCTCAATTTTAAAATAGTTTATGTTAAATCCACCAGTTTCGGTGCTAATTGTAAATTCGAATATTCCTGCTTCCAAATGAATAATTCCAGTTGGAATAGTAATGTAACTTTGCCATCCACCTGTGTTAATAATATCTATCTGATATAAGAAATCACCATCAATATTCATAGTCATTGTTCTATCATCAACTGGTGAAGCAACTCTATTGTAGAAAATATAATTTCCTTCTTCTTCAACATCAATAATGTAAGTCATTGAGTCACCTTCATCGATATAACCAACATTCATTCCGCCTGATGTATCTCCGGTTTCTTCTACTTGAATTCCACTCATTTCATCATAGTCTTCTGCTTCAATTGTTCCTGGATCTATTTTGCTAGACAAGTCGAAGAACTCTTCTTCAGAAATGCGTTCAAATGATATGTCATCAAAATACAAAGTTGTTAAAGTATTATGATTGTACACATTCCCCAGTTCAAAAATCAATGAACCATTATCATTCGTATTGTTTTCCATTTTAAACCAATACTCATATGTTTGATACTCATCAGTAACAAAATATACTTTTTGAATACTCTGTGTAAAATCTAAGTACCAAGGTACATTATCTAGTAGTTCACCTACTTGAGTATAAATATATCTTTCAGTATCTGCCTTAGCTTTAAATGATACTCTATAGTATTCTCCCTGTTCTAACATCAAACCTGGATAGTTAATCCTTGGGGCATACCATGTATTGCCATCAACACTGTTAATATCAACAACAAGTTCTTCATTTACAACCATAAAATCAGCCTCAGCACCATCATATGTGTAAAAGTTGTAACCATCAGTCCCGTGTTCAAAAGAACCGTTAAGAACCATATTATCTCCAAGTGCTAAGCTTGCTGATACAGTAATAAAACGAACTTCTATTGTCTTATTTGAAGATGTATCTTCTACTTCATATTTTACAATATAAGTACCTGGATACGTAACATCCACAAAATCTGTTACTACTATTGCTTCAGTGATGTCTCCATCAAAATCATCATTACCTGTAATCCCATCCAAAGGATTAAATACAGTATTAATATCAATCGTTATATCAGTAACTCCTAGTATTGTTGGTGGTGTTGAATCTAAACAAGCACCCGCAACGTTTTCGTTTAATCCACAATCAACCGCAACTGTTGTTTCACAACCAGTAAGAAATATCACAGTTAAGAGGATAAATAGTTTTTTCATCTCTATCACCAGTCCATAATTAGTATATCATAATTCAGTTTCTGAAACACTTGTTTTACGAAAGTTTTCGTAAAACTTTCTATAATCTTTTCAATTTTAAATATCGTTTTATAATATCGTCTAATTCAAATGACTCAATACCATTTAAATATGACCTAACAACATTGTTCCAAGGTTCATACCAATGAGGTTTAATTGCGTCAATTCCTAAGTAAGCTCCAAGCACACTACCTACAGTAGCCGCAGTACAGTCATTATCGTACGCCATTGCAACTGTCTCTGAAATCCCTTTGTCAAAATCATTCTGTCCAAGTAAAATACCCCATACTGTTAAACATGCATTATTAATCGCATGAACCCAAGACATCCCAGGATATCTTTTCGTTACTACTTCATTTGCAATTCTATAATTCTTAATATTATCTCTGAAATCTAAAGCCCATAAAATTTCATTATAGAACATTGAATCTTTTGGAATCACATTCAACGCCTGATAAAGAGTCTCTTCAATATTTGACGATGTAAAAGCCATTGCTATAACCGCTGAGAAATACATACTACTGTATATCCCACTTCTTTGATGTGATAAAGACGCATCCTTAAATGCCAGTCTTGATGCTTCAATTGGATTCCCTGGATTTATATATCCATAACCATCACATCTAATAGATGCACCTATGAATTCAGTATCATAATTATTTAAAATACCAGCTTCATTTGAATTAACTCCTGCATGCAAATTCTCCAGAGTAGTTCTTTCTGCTGTAAATGTGCACTCAAGAGGCAAATGTTTTTTCCATAATACTGCAAGATCATCTTTTGAAAACTCAGGTCCATATTCTTCTAGTAACAATAAACTTAATAATGTATATGCGATATCATCATCTGTACTTAAGAAACTCATAGCCTCTTTTGTAAAATGATTACCCGCTCCATTTTTGTATCTTGGAAAAAATCCACTTGGTGCTTTTGGCCAATAATCTAATGGTGGAAATGAATGATTGGTAAGCTTTGCAAAGTACTCAAGTTCACCAATACTGAGCAACTCAACAGGAGCACCTAAAGCACATCCTGAGAAACGACCAATGATAGCACCTTGTAATTTCTTAAAATAATCTTTTTCATTTACCTTCTCTATTTTTAATAAATCTAAGTGAGATTGTTCTATAATATCTTTATATGTACTTGGTTCACTAAATCGAACTCCATCGTTAAGATTAGCGATAATCTCAATTTTTTGATCCAAGTATTCTGTTATTTCATCTATTATACTATAAATCTCTTTGCTTCCAAGCTCTGCTTTGAGTTGAGCGAATCGATTTATTTTTTCTTCATATTTATGTAATTCTTTTGGATATTTCATAATCCACCTACCTTTATAAAATAAAATAGACCCAGATTATTCTGGGTCTACTGTTGTTCAGTTTCTTCTAATTCAACAGCTTTATACACCCTAGCATAATCAACTTGTTAGTAATGTTAGTGATAACACCAACATTACTATTACAAGTTTACTAAATTTATTCACCAGTTATTCCAGTGTTTTCAATACCTTCAATGAATTGTCTTTGTGCCAATGCATAGATTACAAACAGAGGAATCATAGAAATGAATGTTGCTGACATTTTGTATGCTTCACTAATTAAGTTTGTACCCGCTGGATTTCCACCACCCGCTGTTGGGTTTCTGAATAATCCATCAAATATTGCCAATTGTCTCGGCATTAATATAATACTTTGTTGGGCAAACATATTAGTAACATACATCTCATTCCAGTTCCATACGAAACTAAATAAGAATACTACAACAATTGTACTTAAACTCATCTTTACAGTGATATGCCAGAACTGTTGCCAACCGTTTGCACCATCAATACGTGATGCTTCAAACAGTTGATTCGGAATCATTCTAAAGAAATTATAGAATATTAAGATTAAAATTGCGGAGTTTACACCTTGACCTAAAAATGCAAATAGAAGTTGTGGGTATACAGTATTAACAAACTGGACCCCAGTATACTGAGTTGCAGTAACAAACATAATATATCTAGGTCCAAGAATAATTGGAACTGGAAT
>SDWO01000110.1 GCA_004195325.1 Candidatus Izemoplasma acidinucleici
CTATAAATCATATACCCAATTACATGTGTATATTTACGATCCATAATTCTTTTTACTTCACCTTCGGCACGTAATCCCTTTTTATTTTTATGTAAATGAACTAGAACTTTATCTTTGTTCATTGCCTGATTCACAAAATCTTTTGGAATAAAGATGTCATTACGACTTGCGTCATCCGGAATAACAAATCCAAATCCTCTATCTTTTAAATCAAGAGTCCCAATTACAAAATTAGTATTCTCGATTAATGTAATTTCATGTTTGCTATTTTCGATTAGTCTTGCTTCAACTATTAATTCGTTCGTCGAACGGATCAGTGTTTTGAAATCTGAACTCGTCGAAATATGAAGAATTTCTTTCAATTCATCAATGTTTGTCTTTTTGTCTGGTTCACTCTGTAAATATTCAATAATACGTTCTTTCATTTTTCCACCTCCAACAAAAGAAAAGAACACAATAATTGTGTTCTTAAGATACTACTACAGCATTGCAAATACGCTAAGTGTAATGAACAATAAACTTGTTCCTAACGTAACGCGACTTAATAAAAGCTCGTAACCACGTTGCTTTTGGTTATTGAATAATTCGCTCTTTTCACCGCTAAATGCACTGTCAATACTATCTTTTGAACTTTGTAATACAACTAGTGTAATTAAGAATAAACTAACCACTAGTAAAACGATATCGATTAATCTCATATTGTTTCCTCCTAAACACTTAATCCGATGTATACTAAATATCCTATAAGGATAGATACACTAGGGATTAAATAAATATATATATTCGTTGATTTCTTTCTTAGTAAAGCTATCATTAACATTATAGAGTTAAACAGCCCTAAAATCAAGAGTAAAGAGATATTTTCTCTTGCTTCTGTACCTTCTAACAAGGTATCAAATAAATCGTCGTTTACGTTTAGTATATCAACAACACTAATAATTGTTAGATTAAAGATATTACTACCAATAATATTACCAAGTGCTGCTTCGTAATTTTTCAATTTCATTAATGTGATAACCGCAGTAAACTCAGGTAAACTTGTTGCAATACCTAAGAAAATAGCTCCAGCAAAGGTGCTACCAAGACCTAGTTCTGCTCCTAAATCATTTGCTACTAAAGTAACAAAGAAACTTGATGCTATAACTACTACAGACCATAACCCGAAGTAAATACCAATTGTTTTAAATGAAAGTTTACTCTCTTCTTCACTTTGTTCCGTTTCATCTTGCCCCATTGCTCTTATACTTAAGAAGTACACAACAACTATTAGTAATGATATTAGATTGAACGTTAGAAAGAATCCAATTGTAAATGTATCATAGTCCCCTGTGCTAAACTTGCTAATAAATAATGGAATCATAAATATAAGATACATTAATATAACAAGAGCGTTTGTTTTACGCTGTGTTTTAACTTTATTAAAGAACATTTCTTTAACAAATATAATATCAGCGATTGCCAATATTGAGATGTTAAATATATTACTTCCAAATACATTTCCAAATGCTAATCCTGGATCATTAACCTGACTACTCATTGTAGCTGTAATACTGGTAATGAATTCTGGCATCGATGTAATTGTTGCAAGCAACACTCCACCAATTAAAGCACCACTTATATTTGTTTTCTTATCCAACTCATCTACAAAGAAACTAAGTTTACTTGTAGCATATATAACCACAAAGGCTAAAAGAAAATACTGTGCAAATAGTAAAAATAAATCCATGTTATCCACTCCTTCAAGCAATAACTATTATATTACAGAATTTTATAAAAAGATAGTATTTATTAGAATGTTTCAAGGACTTTTATGTCCTTGATATAAATCAGCAGATTTGATATTATACATATGTAGAAAAAAAACTACAAATAACACAAAATATAGGGGGATTATTTATGAAAATCGGATTCATGGATTTACTAAGAGAGTCAAAAGATCTTGTTTGGGGAAACAAAATGGAAGGATTCATTGCAGCAGTTGTTCCTATTCTACTAGGAAGTGTTGTTTTGTTAATATCAATATTTATTCCATTCTTAAATTTTTTATTAGTACCACTCGTTTTAGCTGGTATTGTATTTATGACAACTAAGATGTCATTATCAGTTGTTCGATTTAAAAGAGCAGATTTCAATTCATCTTTACAACCATTTAGTGGAGTATTAAGATTACTAGGCTATAGTTTATTGGTTGCAGTAGGATTTCTTGTTATCATAGGTTACTTAATTTATACAATGGCTGGAGATGAAATAATTGCTGTTTATGATTTGATTATAGATCGTAATTTTATCGATGCTGCTCATATTGAGACTATAGCTGATGATTTATCAAATAGTTTAACACCAATTATATATATTACTATGTTATTAAATTTACTTTATACATTGAAATTCTTTATGGTTCCATATTTAATCGTAGATGGAAACAAAGTATTTGATTCATTCAAAAGCTCATGGACTCAAACAAAACCGTATATGCTTACTATTTTCTCAGTAACATTATTCTTTATTCTTGCATCTGAAGCCCTTAGTTTCATCAGTGTAATTTTTAATCAAGCCGGAGCACTAGGAGCATTATGGGCAATAGTTAGCTTAGTATTCTATATTATGTTCTGGTTAGCTTACCAATTGATAACTCCTGCACTATTGTATAATAGAATTGTAGGTGGAGTGGATACTGAATTATTTGTAGAAGATCCATTTGAAGGTAACCAAAGTGTTAACAAAACTGAGTGGGATTTCTAAAATAACACAAACTAAAAGCACTCAAAGTGAGTGCTTTTTTTATTTTAAATCTGAAAGCCCCTCTTTTTTTCATTGATTGAATTAAAAAAATACTTACGTTTTTGCTTATTATAAAATTAATTGTTGGTATTGCCATTATTAATCACGAATAAGTAATATGTCCTTGCTAGATTTTTTGTTATTTGATATAGTAGTGAAGAAGCATCAAGAAATGTATCAAGGAGGGTTTTATGAATAAATCAGTATCGTACACTATTAAGATGACAAAAGAGGAATATAAACAAGGTAGAAGTAATGCATTCTTTGCCGCTATTGTTCCAGGTTTATTCGCAGCTGTCATTAACTTACTATTAACTGCTTTTTTAGGAGAAAGTATTCTTTCTAACCTTATGCAAATCTTTATATCTGCAATCGCTACATTCATGTCGATAACATTGTTAATGCAATATGTTAGGACCAAACAAATTGATTTTAGCTCATCTTTAAAACCAGGTAAAAACTTATTAACATTCATCGGAATATTATCAGTATTCGGTGTAATTAAATTGATAGTGCACGAATACTTATATAGTATTTATTTTGATGAACAACTATATGAAACTCTGTTAGCTGCCGTAGAAGATGAGACAATAACTAGTGAAATGGCAATTGGTTTCTTTAAACAGTTTATCCCTATATTAGGAATTCAGTTTGCTGTAATGTCAGTCATTCAAATTAAGTTTATCTTAGCACAGTTTTATGCTGTAGATGGACTTGACTTTATTGAATCATTCAAACGTTCATTTATAAAAACAAAAGGTCATTTAATTCATATAATACTATTCTTCTCATACTTCATCGTAATTGGAATAGCTATTATCGCAATTCCTGCATTCATTGGTGGGTTTGTAGGAATCGTTGGTATCTTTCTTCTTATGGGTGCCTTAGTATATTTCATTGGCTTCTTCCTCCCATTCATGATGGTAGGACAAGTGGTTTTATACGAAATTATTGACGGTCGTTATAAAGAAGATCCTGCAATTTTTGTTGAAGATCCATTCGAAGGAAGTTTTGATAAATAAACATCAGATTGTGATTTTTAAAGATAAAAAACTAAAAGTATTCTGTTGAATACTTTTTTTATTTAGTTTATTATCCTATTTATGATAAAATAGAGCGGAAGACAAAAAACAAAAGGGGATATTTATGGACAATTACTCAACAGTTATAGACAATGCAAATTTTAAATTCAAATCTGAGTATAAAAGCGCACTACTAATTGCAGTACCAGCTGTAATAGCAGGTATCATTAATTATTTAATGGCGACATTCCTGTTTTCAGGAGAAAGCTTAAGTTTTCAAATCATTACATTCTTTGTAGGTAGTATTACATCATTTGCTACATATAAACTTGCAGTTACAGTAGTTCGGGATGATATCCTCTCGATTGAAGAATTATTTTCACCGATAACACTATTAGTACAATTCATTCTATATAGTGTGTTAATATTTGCTATTACCTCTATACTCTCACTAGCCCTTGGTAAAATCTCATTGGATTTACTATTTGAACTGATCGAACCATTTTTCGGATTTATAGATGGTGCAAAATCTTCATTTGGAATAACAATAAGAATTATCATCGCGATGGATATCATTATTATACCGATTTTCCTAGTTACTTTCCTAGTAGTTCACAAATTCTTTATGACTCCATTCTATATAGTTAATAGAGAAAATGTCATTGAAGCGCTTAGGGAATCATATACAAGAACAACTTGTAGTACATTATTTATTTTGAAGGTATTCACTAATTTACTTGTGAAGTTTGTCATATTCTTTAACATTTACTTGATATTTTATGTATTGTCTATAACTAATGGAAATTTGACAATCAGTACTGCATTTGTCTATAATGTAATACTTTATGCATTCTTATTCGCATATTTTATTCCATACAGTTATATTGTTATGGGTACACTATTTGACGATTTATATTAGAAAAGCACTCAATGAGTGCTTTTTTTTATTGTTGATCTGCTAGTTTTGCCTGTGAGATATCTATTGCATCTAGAACGTCGTTGACATTCTTGTTTTTCAAAAATCCAATAGTAGGTACTACCATTATTATTAGGCAACCAAATCCAAGCATCGCCACACTCGTATACTTAATCATTAATCCACCAAATAACATGCTAAACGGAACTGCTAGTTGAGCTATTGCTCCAACAGTAGAAAATACTCTTCCCCTCATTTCAGGTTCTACTTGAACAGTTAACCCTACACTTATTGGAAGATTAACATAAGAGAGATTTATACCAATTACTAATATATTTGCTATGTACAATCCATAAAACCACCAATATTGGATATGTCCAAATTCAACAAGATAGAATAGTAACACATTTGTTCCGAATAGTACGAATAGCATAAACACACCTTTTTTAATAGTTGATTTATAGCTCTTTAGTTTTATGCTTCCTACAACAATACTTCCAATCATAGCTGCAACACTGAATGCGGCACCTGTTGCTGCAAATTCCATTGTGTTGGCTCTTGCCAAAGTAAGTTTGAATAATACTGGAGTTGCGACACTAAACAATGGTGTTACCGCAAAGTTTATTACTAAGAAGAATCCTACTAAGGATAGTACTCCTACTTTTTTTGCGTATATAAGTGATTCTTTATAATCTTGGAATATAGAATTTCGTTCATCTTTGGGAAGCAGAACAAATTCCTTTTTATAAGGAGTTTTTATAAACATTTCACTTAACCCTGAAAGTGCGAAACTAACACCGTTTAATAAGATAATCCACTCAACACCAATTGTATCAACAAATGCTGCACCTAAGAATCCACCAATTAATTGTGGAATAGCTAATAAAAACCCTTGTAACCCTTGAGCGGCTTGTAAATTCTCCTCACCTACAATGTCGGGTATACTACTACTTGCTGCTGGAAAAAAGAACGCAGCATTGATACTTGATATAATTGTTACTACAAATAAGTAGAATATAATTGTATTAGTATCCTTTAATCCGTTAAAGAATAGGTAAGCTAGTACTAAAAATGTAATCCCTCGTATGAAGTCTGTTATATAAATAACTCTGATTCTATTCCATCGGTCTACAAGTGGTCCAGCAATTGGACTCACTAATACTCTTGAAAAAACACTAACAGCCATAAATATGCTCATCAATAATGCATCATCAGTTAATAGTAAAATATACACACTCATACCGAGTGCAAATACCATGTTTCCTATCTCAGAAACAAATGCTCCTGAGAACAATAAGGCAAAGTTCTTGTTCTTTAATACTTTTTTCATTCTGCACCTCTAAATTTTGTCATAGGTGTATTATATAGCAATAAAAATGATATTACAAGAAGTTTATTGTGTTATACACAGTTAACTAAATTATGTCATAAAAAAAAGGCTCAAATGAGCCTTTTAATTACTTAATGTTATAGAAAGAATTGATACCGTTATATTTTGAAGTTTCATCAAGTTCATCTTCAATTCTTAATAATTGATTGTATTTTGCAATACGATCTGTTCTTGATAAACTACCTGTTTTGATTTGTCCTGAGTTAGTAGCAACTGCGATATCAGCGATTGTTGAATCTTCAGTTTCACCTGAACGGTGAGATACTACTGCAGTGTATCCAGCTTTTTGAGCCATTTGAATTGCTTCAAACGTTTCAGTTAAAGTACCGATTTGGTTAACTTTAATTAAGATACTGTTTGCGATACCTTCGTTGATTCCTCTTGATAATTTTTCAGTATTTGTAACGAATAAATCATCACCAACTAATTGGATTTTTTTACCTAATTTGTCAGTTAAAATTTTCCATCCGTCCCAGTCATTTTCATCTAGTCCATCTTCAATACTGATGATTGGGTATTTGTCTACTAATTCTACATAGAAATCAGATAACTGAGTAGAAGTTAATTCTTTTCCACCTTCACCAGCTAATACATAAACACCTTTTTCTTTGTTATAGAATTCACTTGAAGCAACATCCATAGCTAACATGATATCTTTACCAGCTTCATATCCAGCGTTTTTGATTGCTTCTAAAATAACTACGATTGCTTCTTCGTTTGATCCTAAGTTTGGAGCGAATCCACCCTCATCACCAACTGATGTGTTGTATCCTTTACCTTTTAAAACTGCTTTTAAAGCATGGAATACTTCTGCACCATAACGTAATGCTTCTCTGAATGAAGGAGCACCTACTGGCATAATCATAAATTCTTGGAAGTCTACATTGTTATCTGCATGTGATCCACCATTGATGATGTTCATCATTGGTGTTGGTAATTCTTTGGCGTTGAATCCACCTAAGTAAAGATATAGAGGCATTCCTACGAAATCAGCAGCAGCTCTAGCTACAGCCATACTAACACCTAAAATTGCGTTAGCACCTAATTTACCTTTATTTTTAGTACCATCTAATTCAATCATGATCTTGTCAACTAAAACTTGTTGTGTAACGTCTAATCCTAATACTTCTGGTGCGATAATTTCATTAACGTTCTTAACTGCAGTTAATACACCTTTACCTAAGTATCTTGATTTGTCTCCGTCTCTTAATTCTACTGCTTCATGTTCTCCTGTTGAAGCCCCTGATGGTACTAAAGCTCTACCAAAGGCACCTGAATCAGTATAAACCTCAACTTCAATTGTTGGGTTTCCACGAGAGTCTAATACTTCTCTTGCGAAT
>SDWO01000165.1 GCA_004195325.1 Candidatus Izemoplasma acidinucleici
TCAAATTGCATATTCATCACTCCTAGATATTATTTTAACAAATAGTATGGTAAAATGAAAGGCAGGAGTGGATTTTATGAACTATGTCTTAAAATTAAACGAAATAGAAGCAAAAAGAGTAATAAAGTTTTACCGTGATTACCAAAAAGAAACCAACAATATTAACGTATTGTTTTTTGCGAAAACTGATTTGGTAAGTATCACAGTATATAAATCATATAAAGTCATGTTTCAAGGTGTTGACGCCGTTAATGAGTATAATATGTGGAATGTTATGCTTGATAAAGAAACCGTGGTTACAAAAGAAAAAACAAAGGATAGTAACCCAAATAACTACTTTGTAACGTCTATTGGAAGTGATGAAGTTGGTACTGGAGATTTCTTTGGTCCTATGGTTGTATGCGCAGCATATATAACTCCTGATTTGGTTCCATTCTTAAAGACTCTTGGAATTGATGATTCTAAAAAGATAACAGACGAGAAGATTAGAGTAATTGGACAACAACTAAAAGATAAAGTAACGTATAGTATGTTGGCGTTACATAACGATAAGTTCAATGAGATGTTTGAGCGCGGATACAATATGAACAAGCTTAAAGCATATCTACATAATAGTGCATTCTTACAGTTGACAAAGAAAGCACCATCTACTACTGTTGTATTAGATCAGTTCTGTTCTCCAGAGTTATACTTTAGATACTTAAACCAGGAGCAAACAGTATTCAAAGATATTACATTCACAACAAAGGCTGAAAGTAAATATGCATCTGTTGCGATTGGTAGTATAATCGCACGTTACGCATTCTTACAATACTTTGATTTAATGATTGAAGAAAGTGGTTATCCATTACTAAAAGGAGCGAGTCATAAAGTTGATAAATTGACAGCGCAAATCATTAAAGAAAAAGGAGAATCATTTTTACGTAAATACGCAAAAATGAACTTTGTAACACTACAAAAAGCAAAAGATTTAATCACGTAAAATAAAGTGTATATAGATTGTTATAGCGCTTTATTGTGTTATAATACAAATGAAAAGGAGATGATTAGATGAATCAAAAACTAGTTGATGCAATCAACGACCAATTAAATTATGAAATTGAATCAGCGCATATCTATTTAGCTATGGCAGGATACGTAGGAACATTAGGATTAGACGGGTTTGAAAACTGGCTAATGGTACAATATGAAGAGGAATTAGCACACGCTAAAAAATTCATGGCATACATCAATGAACGTGGTGGAAGAGTTTCTATCAGAGGATTTGAAGATCCAAACAATGATTTTAGTTCTCTTTTAGAAGTATTCGAAGTATCTTTAAAACACGAATACACAGTTACAGAAAGAATCAACAACATAATGACAGTTGCACACGAAGTAAAAGACTATGCAGCTATCTCATTCTTAGGATGGTATGTTGAAGAACAAGTTGAAGAGGAAGACAACTTTGGTAAGATGATTGATAAAATCAAATTAGTTAAAGATGCTGGACTTTATATCTTAGACCAAGAAGCTGGACAAAGAGTATTTGTCCCAATCGTAAAATAATAAAAATAAAAAGACGAGAAATCGTCTTTTTTTTATTCAATTATAAACTGATGAAGTATTTCCATCTCATAGTTTGATGTTTCCACGTTGTAAATCCTTGTGGCAAAAGCAAATGTATATTCTTCTAGTTGAACAATATGTACCGACCTATTATTCTCATATTCGTCATCAGTAATTAATTGGTGACCATAATAGTAGCCTAACGGACTAAATAAATCATCATAATAGTAGAATCCTACTATCTCAAAAAACGTATGTAACTCAACATCCTCATAGTATTCAATGTCTTCAGTATTAATCTCTATTAAAGCAACAGCAGTTTCATTAAATAAAAGCACTTCTGTTTCTATAACTTCATCTGTTGGAAATACTCCCTCATAGAAAATAATTTCATCATCACTGCATGCTGATAAATATAATATTGAAAGACTAATTCCTGTTCTTTCAATAAGTTGTCTGCCTGTATGTTCAGGAACCATAGTACAATTCTCCCCAGTTACATATTCACCCATCATTTCAATATCATCCCAAGATGCATATTTAACTTCATAATCATTAAGCCCATATTCATCCGCATACTCAATTATATCTTCATCTGTTAATGAACGTTCGACGCAAGGATGACATCCTGTTAACGCAAAAACACTCAAAACAAGTAATAAAGTTAAAAACTTCTTATACATAAAACCCCTCCTACTTCTTATATACTACAAGTAAACTATTCCCATACTGTTCATGTCTTACCAAGGTTAAATCCTTCATCTCATCACTTTTCAGAAACATTGGGATTCCTTCTCCAATAATTTGTGGAACATAGAACATTTGAAATTCATCTACTAATCCTTCATTAATAAAGCTTTTAATGACTTTACTCCCACCAAACAGCCAAATATTACCTTCTACTTCAGAGCATAGTGATGAAACAGATTGTTTGGTGAACGTAACATGAGGTTCATTTGTTTCTAGTTTTTTTGATGTTAAGACATATATCTGTTTATTCTTAAATGGCATTTCACCGAACTCTAACATCTTCTCATAAGTCCCACGACCCATAACAATACTATCTATCGAATCAACAAATGTGTTGAACACTTTTGTGAATTCCTCATTCATTTCGCCTAAAAAATCAACAGTACCATCTTTTCTAGCAATATAACCATCTATTGAAAGTGCAAGTTGTAATATAACATAACTCATCAAATCACCTCATTTAATTATATCATAAAAATAGAAGCCTAAGTGGCTTCTATTAATTTTATTTTATTCCACTTTCGTTGATACCATCTAAACGCCATAGATGAACCTCTAAAGACTTCATCAAGCATACCCGCAATAAAGATACCAACTAATCCCATCTCAAGTTCAATCGCAAAGATGTAACTTAGGAACACATTTATTCCAAACATTGATATCACAGCCATTATCACAGGAAATACTGTATCTCCCGCTGAACGTAATGCATGAATGAAGACAAAGTTCATCGATCTTCCTAATTCTAAGAAGATGGCGATATACAATACATTTCGTGCCATATCGATAATCAGTTGATCATCTGTAAATATCCCAATTACTTGTTTACTAAATATATTTAAGATAAATGTAATAACCATTACTAAACTAAAGGCTATTTTAAGAGTCTTTATTGTATGTTTATACGCTTTTTCGTGTGAATTCTCACCAATATAGTATCCAACGATAATCGCGTTACCTGAGGCAAATGAGAAGCTAAAGATAAAAATGAAGGATAGTATTGTATAAATATATGTTCTCGCTATTACTGCTTCAGGGCTTAACCTGTTAATAACAACGAGAATTAATACTTGAGCTATGTTCCACATTAGATTTTCTGTAGCTGCGGGAATTCCCACAAACAATATCTTTTTAAGTTGCACGATATGAAGTCTTACTTTATGAATTTTAATTCCTAATATTTTATAAGCTGAAACAGCTAATATCATAACCATGATTATTCTTGATACCAATGTACCAATAGCCGCTCCTTGTACTCCTAAACGTGGTAGTCCAAATAAACCGTATATTAGAACTGCGTTTATAGCGATATTTATTAGATTACCAATAATCATTATAATCATTACAACACTTGGTTTACCAAAACTTCTAAAACCATTACTAATCGCAACCCGTATCGCAATAAAGACTATTGAGAACCCAACAATTCTAAGATAGATAACAGCATCATCCATAAAAACTGAATTGGTACCTATAAGCATTAATAGCTTCTTACCAACAAGGATCACGACAATACTTAAAACTGTACCAATTATGAGGTTACCGGCAATACCGGTAACAATTGTATCTTTTGCCTTTTGGACCTTCTTAGCCCCTAAGTACTGGGCAGCAACAACTGTTATTCCTAGCGCAATTACATTAACGATGATTCCAAATAAGAATAATATTCTATTACTTACACCGACAGAACCAACTGCCGTGTCAGAAAATCTTGATAACATCACAGTATCCACAGTCCCAAGTAATGTAAAAAAGAACATTTCAACTAATATAGGCCATGTTATTTTATATATATTTTTTTCTAGTTTTTCCATGATGTCACCTCGCATTCAAACGCTATTATAACAGCATTTCCATATTTGTCACGCTATATGTTCTAACTAATTTATGTAAACCCTTATCATCTTTTGAACATATAAAAAAGAAGCCAGTAAATGACTTCTATGTTTTACTATAAATAATTTAGAATCATATATATAACTATAGTTTCATCGCAATATTAATGATGACATTATTAATGGAATCCTTAATATTCTTTCTATCATCTCTAAATCCAGACCAACCATCTTGTTCCACAATATCTGAGAAGTATAAAACTTGTGAAAACTCTATGTTGCGGTACTTACAAACAGCTGCCATAGAAGCACATTCCATTTCTACCGCTACTGCCCCTTGTTCTTTTCTAATGTTTATTCGTGTTTTTGTTTCACGGAAAAAGGCATCTGTCGTCCATGTGATTCCCTCAATGAACTTTAAGTTCTGTAACGTCAGATGGGACTCAATTGCTTTGTTTAAATTATGACTTGTTTCAGCATAGATACTAGGCTCTAGATAATGGTATGATAATCCTTCATCTCTGATCGCTTTTGTAACCAACAAGAAATTACTAGAATCTATATCACCGATTAAGCCACTACTACCACATGCAATAATTCTCTTAATACCGTGAGCGATTAATTCTTCAATTAATCCTCCAGCAGCAGGACCACCTAAGGGAGAATATGCTAGTACGATTTTATCCTTATAGATATATTGAGGTAATACAGATGAAGCAGCTACAAAATTAAACAAAAGTGTACTATTCTTAATTAGTTCATCATCAGGTGAATTATCAAAAAACAATACCGCAGTATCAATTCCCTCAGACAGTACGTTTATATCACCTAAAGCATCAAATGCTGTAATTACGCCTTCTTCATTTATTCCTCTTGTTTCAGTAATTGGAACCTTCATTTCATCAACTCCCTTACTACATTTTACCACAAAAAAAGAAGCCAGTAAATGACTTCTCAATCGTATCAATCCTCTAAATGCCAGAATGCTTTGATTTGATTTGGCATAACCAAATCATTTGCATAAATGTATCTTATTAACTGTCCTTGATGTAGATATTCATGACCTATTAAATCTATGATAAGTGATGTCTGATTATCTGACAGTTTAGCAAATGTCCTGAAACCAGTTATCAATTCAGTAGATACATCTACAGCGTGATTATTTACAATAGAATGATTATATCTATCACTATGTTTAAAATCAGGATTCCAACTAAATTCAGCGTCATTACTTATACACTTACCATACGCATCTCTAGCACCTAGTAAACACGCTACTTGACTTCCAATTGAGTTTGATCTTTTTGATTCTATGTTTAGCTTTAGTACCTCTTCTTTAATCGTTTTCATGAACTCATTGTTCATATTAAATACTGTTTCTAATTTATCAATTAACATTTAAATCACTCCTATTGTTTTATATTCTAATATCCTTTTATTTCGAGAAGTCTTTGAATAGTCTTTAACGTTTTTACTTTGTCTAAATCAAGTTCATCAATTCCATATTCTTTTAGAAACATATCGACGTATTTTTCATCATTAAAATTGTACTGGATGCTCCAAATACAATCTAGAATGTCTATATACCTAAAACTTACTCCTGCATCATCTAAATCAATAAACGATATCTTACCATTATCATACAGTATATTAGGTAAACAGTAATCCCCATGGGTGAATACTAAGTCTTCTTCAACTTTAAGAGATTCTAATTCATTTACAAATCTCATATCTTCTATATTTAGTTGATTACCTACTTTTTCGATAATCCTATTCTTATAGTATTTATAGTCTCTAACTATTTTAATTCCCTTTATATCTAGTTCATGTATCTGTTTTAAGCCTTTTGCTAATACTTTAACTGCAATGATTGGATCTATCTCATGAATCATAGTTCCACTACATTCAGACATTAAAACATAATTCATGTCATTATAAATTCCCTTTTGAATAAGCTTTGGGACATTAAGATTAGAACTTTGGAGCAACTCTAATACTTCTCCCAAATTCTTAACAGTTAAACCTCCAACTTTAAGATATAAGGTATCAGTATCATTTTGTAGCCTATATACATCATTTGAACTTCTACCTATCGTTGTTTTAGTAACCTGATAGTCTTCCAGTTCTAATTTCTTGATTAAACCTTCCATATCAACACTTCCCTAACTATTTAACTCTTGATTCTATTAGCTTAGAAACCTTTTTAATCAGCTATAAGCGTATCTAATCATGCAAAGAAATAAGCCAAAACCTACAAAAATACTTAGAAAGAACACAACAAGGAATGCAAACATATAATTCTTAAGACCTTGATTTGTATCTGGTGAAAATAATAGCATCATTATTACTATAAAATTTACTAATGGAATTAACATTAATAAGAAAATAATTAGCCAATCACTTACACTTAAAACATCTTTTGAAAACATACATATACCTTCTTCCCTACCCCTAAATCATTTATATTTTCTACTAATTAATAATTGTACTAGAAATATCATTAGATAAACAACACTACAAAGTATCGAAAACACTTCCCAGTCTAAGTCTAACAAATAATTAAATCCAAATAACGGTGTAACGAATATTATATACAAAGGTAATGATATAAACTCTCCTGTATTTATTAATCCAAGCAAGAAAATAATAATCACACTTATTGTCCCTAACAAACCAATTAACTTCAAAATCTTAAACTCTTTTTTATGTATCAAGTACATAAAAACAAACACAACTAAACCTAAATACGCAATTGAGACAACTAGATTCCCAATCATAATAGTTCCATCAGGATATAATAACGCCAATTGTAAATTATATCCAAAAGCTCCTATCCATAATACAAAAAAAATTATTGCAAGTTTCTTCATCTTCCCATCTCCCTTTATTTATTGATATAATTAATTAAAAAAGTACCAGATTTCTCCCATATTTATTGAAACTACAATATATATAACAACCAGAATAAAAATCGGTACAATCATCGCATACAGATGATTCTTTAGACTTTGTCCTGTCTTTGGTGAAAATATTAGAATCATAAATATGATAATATTTAAACCCGGAATTAACATTAATAAGAAAAAGACTAACCAATCATTTACACTCATCATTTCTTTTGAAAACATACTTATACCTTCTTCCTCAATCCTTACAATTTTACCATAAAAAAAGAAGTCAGTAAATGACTTCTTTAAGCGCTTCTATATCTGTCTCTTATACACATCT
>SDWO01000039.1 GCA_004195325.1 Candidatus Izemoplasma acidinucleici
AACAAGTATTACTTAAACCAAATGACGATAGTGGATTAGAAACTTGGGTAACATTTGGAGATGACCCAGTTACAGTAGTGATTACTGCAGACCAATTTAGTAGTTTAGTATTCTTTGGTGAAGCAGGAGAAACTGATTTAACTGGACAATTCACAATTTTAAGTGCGAAACTACATTACACATTAAGTACTACTGATTGGGTAGATAATGGAGATGGAGCATTTACAATTACTGTGGTAAATGGTGTTGTAACATTTGATTATGTTAAAGTTGCTGGACAGGAATGGACACATTCTAGATTAGATTTTGTAGCTGAAGAAGTTGTAGGGTATAATACATTAACTTTAGTATTAGATGGAACAGCTGGAGTAGAAGCATTAGTAAAACCAAATGATGATGGTGCATTAGAGCAATGGGTAACATTTGGAGATGAACCAATTACAGTGGTAGTTACAGCTGAATCATTTATTAATATAATTCTATTCGGTGAACCGGGAGTAGCTCCCGCAACAGGTAGTTTTACTATTTTAGAAACAACATTATCTTATGAAGAAATAATAGATTAATGTAATACTGGGAATTGCCATTGCTAAAAGCATTGGCAATTCTATGTTTTACAGCTAAATAAAGGAGATACATATGAAAAAAATTATAGTTCTAATCATGACAATAACTGTTATTTTCACATTAACAGGTTGTAAAAAAGATGAAGTTGAAGATGAACGAGTTGTCATAACTTATGCATCTTGGAACTTAGGTAGTGAAGACACAAAAGATACAAATATGGAAAGACTAATGATAGAAGCATTTATGGAAAAATATCCTGATATTAGAGTCGATATTATTGAGAGACCAAAAGTACCAGGAACAAACGGTGATATGGATTGGAATGAGTTTTTAGCTGCTAGAGCATCAACTCAAACACTGCCTGATGTATTTCAAGCAGATAATATTCCATATTATGTAGTTAATGATTGGGTATATGACATATCAAACATTGCTAATGCGGATAGTGAATATCTAAATATCAGTGAAGATATTAGAGGTGTTGCTCAGTATGGTGATAAAGTAATGGGTATTCCAAATGCTGTATTTTATGCTGGATATATTATCAATAAAACATTATATGAGTATCAAGGGCAAGACTCACCTAATTTAGATACTACTATGGAAGATTTTTTAGCTTTAACAAAAGCTGCATCAGATCATTCTTCTAGTACTAATGAAGGTGTAATTGGATTAGAAGGTATTGAACATATAATTCATTGGTATCCTGCTCAATTAAATAGCAACTTAGGATGGTATACATTGAATGAAAACGGATTTAATCTTGATTCAAGTGAATTCGCTGACTCAATTAGTTTATATCGAGATTTACAAACGGATTCTTCATTTGTCTGGGAAGCATTATTAGCAGCTTCTGCTGAAGAGGATTCTGGAATTGATATTTCTACCATGTTTCCTGAACCAGTAGGTTCTTATTTTGATAATGGTGCAATTTTAGCAAAATGGTTCTATTCATGGGATTTTGGATGGATTCAAACTAAAATATCAGATGGAGATTATCCTTGGGAATTAGATTTTATTGGAACACCAGTAGTGAATGGAAATAAAAGAGTTCCAATCGTTGCAGACTTTTTCACAATAGCCTCAAACACAAAACATCCAGAAGAAGCATATTTACTATCCAAATGGATGGGATTTGGAAAAGAAGGATATCTTAAAAGAGTAGAATTAAGTAGTAGTGTAGATGGAATATCAAAAGTAAACTTTACACCGATTCAAAATGATGTAGATTTACTTGATGCATATTTTGAACTTTACCCAGGATTACCAGGATTAAGAACGATTATAGAGGATGGGTCATTTATTGTTGAACCTCCAAAATATTTACCTGGATACATTGATGCACGTTACCAAGGTACATTCGATGCTGATAATAAAATGGGTGATATAGTTGATAAATTACTTGCTGGGGAAATTCAGTATGCGGATATCAAGATAGCACTAAATGATAAGACAAACGAATTATACAATCAATCAAAAGCGATTTTCGACGAAGCTTTAGAAGACGAATAAAAAAATAATAATAACTACTCTATAAAGGAGGGGTCACAATGAGAAAAGCAAAAAGAATAATCATTATATTTGCAGTATTGCTTTTATCAATCATACTTTTCAACCAAACAAATAAGACACAAACAGCAAACCCTGTGTACAATGAGTACTCACTTATTTCAGTTTCTGGCTTCTATTCCGAATTCATTAATATTCATAATGGAGATTATATTAGTGATTATTCGATGAATCAAGTAGATTTCACAGAGTTTAGCATTGAAATAAATGAGGAATTGGACCTAGAATATTATAACTGGTCAAACGAAACACAAATTTCTATGGACTTTACTGTAGAAGAAGCTGGTCTTTATCTAATATCTTTTGATTATGTTTCGTTAACAGAAACACACATGCCTGTCACATTAAGTCTAAAAGTGAACGGTGATACTCAATATGAGGAGCAGAATCAAATTATATTAGACACATTGTGGTATGAGGAAAGTAATGAAATGAGCGTAGATCGATATGGGAATGACATACTTAATGAACAAAGTATTTATAATCAATTTTTAAATACTACATTAAGAGATACTGAAAGATTATATGAAGATGGTTTATATGTATATTTAGAACAAGGTACTAATGATATTACATTTAATAAGCAATCGGGTCATATCTTATTATCATCAGTATCTGTGTTTACAAAACCACTATATCTTTCATACGATGAATACTCAACTATGCATAGTGATAAACTCGTTGTTGATTCTTCTTTAATAGAAGTAGAAGCAGAGGATTTTCTTTATAAAAATTCATCAACAATAGTACCAGGTGTAAATAGAGACCCTCTAGTTACGCCGTTTTCCATTACAAAACTTAAACTAAACGTAATGGGTACAGATACATATGATCAACCAGGTGATTCAGTAACATGGCAACCAAATATTGAAGAACCAGGGATGTATCAAATAAGTTTCAAAGTAGAGCAAAACACAAATTATAGGACAATGTTCAGAACCTTATATGTTAATAATGAAATTCCCTTCGATGAAGCAAAACATCTTATATTCGAATATAATTCAAAATGGAATAACATTACTTTAAAAGGGTTAAATGATGATGATTTAATGATTTATCTAGAACCTGGTGATACCGTCACGCTAGAAGTTGATGGTACACTATTTAACTCTTCGCTTGTTAAACTTGAAAGTATTGCAAGTGAGATATCAAGTTTAGGTCTAGATGTAACAAAACTAACTAAGAATAATACAAGCCGTGGGATAGACTGGGATATTCCTGAGTACTTTCCTACAGTTTTAAATGATATAGGTACATGGATAAATGACTTAGAAGACATCGCTAATTATCTACAAGATATATATGGTTATCAGAGAGAAGCCGGAGTAATAAAAGACCTAAAAACAGCAATAATAAAACTGGAGTCAATAAAAGCGGATATAAACGAATTACCACGAATGTTAAATACATTATCAACAGGTACTTCTTCAGCTCTACAATTGATTTCTAGTCAAACTGACATTATAAAGACACAAAAAATGGTTATAGATGTAATGTATATTCACTCAAGTGATTATACATTAGAGGGGCCTAACGCATCATTTATGAAATCTTCTTCTATAAATGTTAGACGTTTCTTCATGTCTTTCTTTGATGAGTCATACTCATCAAATAATGATGAAGATGTTTTGGAGATTTGGGTTAATAGACCTCGTCAGTATTCAGATATCATTCAGCAACTAGCAGATAGTGATTTCACAGAAAAAACAGGAATAACTGTAAAGATTTCTATAATTAAGGATGATTCAAAACTACTTCTTGCAAACTCTGCTGATAAGCAACCTGATGTTGCATTGGGTATTTCAGCTTGGATTCCAAATGAATATGGTATGAGAGGAATGCTTTATGATATGCGTTTGGCAGAAGATTACCAGAAAACAACAACTCTGTTTTCTCCTGAACAATTGGTACCTATGGTATTTGATAACCATTTGTACGGATTACCAGAAACAGAGAACTTCTATGTTTTATTTTATAGGAAAGACATTTTAGATGAATTAGAATTAGATGTTCCATCTACTTGGGAAGACGTTGTAAACTTACTACCTGTATTAAATAGACATGGTATGAGTTACTATATTCCTCTGTCATCAAGCAGTGCATTTAAATCATTTGATTCAACGGCACCCTTTATTTATCAGTTTGGTGGAGATATTTATAGTGAAGATGGATTCAGTAGTGCAATCAATGATGACAAAAGCATCGAAGCGATTGAGTTTATGACTGATTTATACCTAGAGTATGGTACTCAAGTCCAAATTTCTAGTTTCTTCAATAGCTTTAGAAATGGTACAGTTCCGCTAGGTATCGGAGATTTTGGGATGTACTTACAATTAACAAACGCAGCCTCTGATATAAGAGGATTATGGGATATAGCATTAGTACCTGGGATGGAACATACTGTGTTTAATCAAGAAACCAATACTAATGAAACAATTATCGACAGATCAATGCCTGGCGCTCAACAAGTATCAGTTATATTTGAAAAAAGTGATATGAAAGATGAAGCTTGGGTGTTTTTATCTTGGTGGATGTCTACAGAAACACAAGATAAATATTCAGAAAGACTATTAAACACATTAGGTAGTAGGTATATATGGAATTCCGCAAATATGAAATCTTTTGAGAATTTAAGAATTGAAGAAAGTCACAAAGAAACAATATTAGAGCAATGGGAACACTTAAGAGAAATACCTAAAATTCCTGGATCATATATAATTGAACGAGAAATATCAAATATTTGGAATAATGTGGTATTTAACGATTCAAACTTACGAAGCGCAATAAACGATGCGATAATAAAAATAGATAAAGAATTAACAAGAAAAATGAAGGAATTTGAGTATTTAGATTCACAAGGGAATATAATAAAAGAATTTATTTTACCCACAAAAGAAGATATAGAACAATGGTCGAGGGGTGAATGATTTGAGTAAATTTAATATTATTAGAAGATTCAAAGAATGGCTTGCACATGAGAAGAAAATGTTCAAAAAAGATGACAAAGAAGCTTATTTATTTGCCATCCCATATACCATTTTGTTTTTAGTGTTCATTATTATTCCAATATTTATTGCGATGTATTTATCGTTAACAAAATTTGATATGGTATCTTATCCAACTTTTAGAGGATTCGCAAATTATGTATATTTGCTAACATCTGATGAGGAGTTTATGAGATACATTTTGCCAAACACAATTAAGTTTGCTTTCATTGTCGGACCTGGAGGATATGCTTTATCGTTTATTATGGCATGGGCTTTGTCACAGATAACCCATCGTTTAAGAACAGTATTAGCAATCATTCTATATTCACCATCACTTACTGCAGGAGTTACCATGTCTGTTGTGTGGAGAGTCTTCTTCGCTGGAGATGAATCGGGTTATCTAAATTCAGTATTACTCGATTTGGGTATGATTATAGAACCTATAGCATTCCTGCAATCACCAGATTACTTATTTACGATTATGATAATTGTAGCACTTTGGAGTTCAATGGGAGTAGGATTCTTAGCAATGCTTGCTGGAATTCTTAATGTTCCACACGAATTATACGAAGCTGCGTACATTGATGGATTGAAATCACGTTTTCAAGAGATTTGGTATATCACGATACCATCAATGAAACCTCAAATGTTATTTGGGGCAGTTATGGCTATTGTAGGTACTTTTAGTGCTGGAGCTATAGGGGTTCAACTTTCTGGTGCTAACCCCACACCAAACTATTCAGGATCACTGATCCTAAACCACATAGAGGATTACGGGTTTATCCGATATGAATTAGGATATGCAGCAGCATTAAGTGTCGTGCTACTTCTTATTATTTATTTCTTTAGTAAAATTTCTTGGAATTTATTTGGAGAGAAGGATTAGTATGGCTAGAAAATTTAGAGCAATTAAAGTAAACCCGAAAAAATTTAGTATGGATCAAATTCCAATGTTATTACTAATACTACCTGTAGCTAGTTTTATGGTGCTACCGTTATTGTATATATTCAATCATGCATTTAAGCCTTTTGATGAGTTATTTGATTACCCACCAAAGTTCTTTGTAAGAAGACCGACATTGGATAACTTTGCTGATTTGTTTGATATGGCTTCCACAACAGGGATTCCAATATCAAGATACTTGTTCAATAGTATAGTTATAACAATCATTGTTGTGTTTCTATCAATATTCTTATCAACTATCACAGGATATGCATTATCGAAATTAAAATTCCATGTAAACAAATACATTGTAAAAATAAACACAATTGCAATGATGTTTGTAGGGACAGCAGTTGTGATCCCAAGGTATTTAGTAATAGAAAGACTTGGACTAATAGACAATTTCTTAGTTCATATTGTTCCTATGCTTGCAGTACCAGTTGGATTATTTCTAGTTAAACAATTTATTGATCAGATTCCAGATGATTTAATTGAAGCAGCTAGAATAGATGGAGCAAGTCATTTTATGATATATCGCAAGATTATCATCCCTCTAATAAGACCTGCAATTGCAACAATTGCTATACTGTCATTCCAAGCAGTATGGAATAACGCTGGGGTCTCAGAGACTTTTATTAATACAGATTCAATGAAGACATTCGCTTACTACATGTCAACATTATCCAGCGGATCGAATTCTGTTGCTGGAACAGGAATGACTGCAGTGGCAACATTAATAATGTTTATACCTAATGTTGTAATATTTATTATATTGCAAAATCAAGTTATGAATACTATGGCGCACTCAGGAATTAAATAAGGTGATATTATGAAAAAAATAATTGGAATAATATGTATGGGATTATTGGTGTTCACTTTGGTTAACATCTCAATTGGTGTTATCGCTGATACCAATCAATATGGAGTACCTTATGAAACGTACACATTGAATGCGAATAATCAAAGAGTACAAACACAAACAGCTTATATGCCTGTTGGGTATATAGGTGAGGAATTGGAACTAGATAAACCATCTGATATTTATTTTATAGATGATTTCTTTTACATTGCAGATACAGGAAACAAGAGAATTGTTAAAATAAACCTTGATGGTGATTTGATAAGTGAATTTACTTTCGAGGAATTTGTTGATCCAGTTGGTGTGTTTGTAAAAAACAATAAAATATATGTCGCAGATAAAGGTGCATCTAAGGTCTTTATAATTGATGAGTTGAGTAATGAGATTATATCTACAATCACAAAACCAACATCACCAATTTTCGGACAGCAGAATGAATTCAAACCTTTAAAAGTTGTTGTTGATTCTAGTGATTCTATCTATGTGATTGGAGAAGGATCAACTTCTGGTGTAATTCAACTTAATTACGCTGGTGAGTTTATTGGATATTTAGGAATAAACGCAGTTGAATTATCTTTAAGAAAGGTTATTTATAACTTCTTTGTTAATGATTCAAATCTAGCAAGTAATAGACCAGCTTCACCTACAAACTTGGCTTTAGGTACTAAAGGAGCTATCCTGACAACTAATGTAAACGTTGCAGAAACATTTAAACGATTAAACATTACTGGAATAAATACACTTAATATTAATGCAGTGTATCCTGATGGTGATTTAGCTGATATATGGTTAAGCAATGATGAATATATTTACTTAGTAACTAAAAAAGGCGAAATATATGAATATGATTCTAATGGAAACATGCTATTCTATTTTAATGCAGCAAGTTATGGAGTAAAACAATCATTAGGATTGATTCATCAAGCTTCTGGTATTGTTACTGATAATCAAGGAAATTTATATGTGCTGGATCAAGGAACATATAGTTTTATTCATGTCTACCAAAAAACATCATTTGTAAGTCTGATTCATGAAGCAGTTACTATGTTTAATGAAGGAAAGTACATACAATCAAAAGGACTCTGGCAGGAAATTCTTAGACAAAATTCATCTTTTGCTTTAGCGCATACTGCTTTAGGATATGCATACGCAAAAGAGGGAAATTTTGAAGATGCTTTACAAGAGTTCTACGATGCGAATAACTATGAAGGTTACTCAACAGCATTATGGGAAATTAGAAATAATAAAATTCAAGAGAATCTAGGTATCTGGATAGTATCGCTTGTCATTATACTGATAAGTTATAAAATCTTTAAAAGTTTATTCCCTCAGTCTAGATATGGTAAAGAAGTAAAGCGAAAAATAACAAGTTTTAAAGAAAAGAAAACAATTAAAGAACTGATTTTCTCACTGAAAGTACTTAAGCATCCGTATGATACTTATTTAAGTGTTAGAAGAATGAATGTTGCTAGTCCTAAGACGGCATGGATAATTTTCATTTCTTTTGTAATAGTATACTTAATAGATATATATGCTACTGGATACTTATTTAGATCTACAAACATGAATCAAGTTTGGATTAGATTTATGATAGTTGTATCAACTTTTGGGCTATTCGTTCTAGTGAATTACTTAGTTTCAACTTTAAATGATGGAAAGGGTAGACTAAAAGATGTTTTCATAGCATCTAGTTATGCATTACTTCCATTTGTTCTATTCACTCTTCCATTAACTTTAATATCTCATGTGTTAACATATAATGAAATATTCATATACAATTTTTATAGTGATATTGTCTTAGTTTGGACATTTCTACTTCTATTTGTATCTATTCAAGCAATTCATAGTTACAGGTTCCTTGAAACAATTAGAAATACATTACTTATTGTATTTGGAATGTTTATTGTTACTCTATTGGGACTACTAATTTATTCATTCTTGGGGCAAATAATAATGTTTATAGTATCAATTATTAAAGAGGTGATTTATCGTGTATAAAGTAATAAAAGTATTTATGATATCTCTTTTGTTGGTTTCAATAACAGTTATAAGTATTATCGCTTTTTCAATTGAAACTAGTGATTATACTTTAGGCGGATTTAACGAAATTACCCCATATGTTGATTCAAACAGATATACTCATCAGAAATCAGATGAACAAGCTACTAGTACACAAGAAATTAACCCAGAGTATATTCAAATTCTAACAGATTTAGGAATTGTGCACATTGATCCTATTTCTTTAGCTTTTCAATTTGAAAATAGTAATGGTTATATATGGTCCTCGACAATTGATTATCAAAACGAGGAGTTTCCAAATAGTGTGCTATATACAATGAGAAGTGCATTAAATATAGAATCTTATAACACAGATAATGTGAATTATACAGTTGTTCGAGAAAATATGTATACACCAGGTACTACCATTGATCTTGAATATATAGAAAATGGATTTAATGCAAATATAATATTTGGTATTTCAAAAATTGAAATTGAACTGATTGTATTGTTTGAAGAGGATTCAATCAAAGTCTCAATTCCAAGTGAAAGTATTATTGAAGGAGACAAGTATAAACTAAAAGGTATAAAAGTTTATCGTGACTTTGGAGCAGTTAAAAATGATGATGTTCCAGGTTATGTATTTATTCCTGATGGAATAGGTGCTCTTATAGATTACAAGAATGACACATTGGGGTTGCCTAATTATAGTAAGGCAATTTATGGAAATGCGTTGGGTTATAATACAAATGAAGATTTATCTGAGTTTGACCTGAATGGAGCAAATATATATGTACCTGTATTCGGATTTGTTCATGGAGTAAACCAACAAAGCGTTTTTGCAAATATTGAATCAGGTGGAGAATATGGGAATCTTAATGTATATTACCCATCAAAAAACAGAGGATACACTACAGTTTTTTCTGATTTTAAGTATCGTTCAACATATAATCAACCAGTTGACCAAATAGGAAATGTAATTACTTTATTACAGAAACATCGCAATGATTTTGATATTAACATAGCATATCATTTCTTGAATGGAGAACAAGCAAATTACGTAGGTATGGCGGTTAAGTATCGTGAATACTTACTCGCAGGAGATGTTGAATTTCAAGAAAATAACGCTAATACAGATATACCATTACATTTATCATTTATAGGGTCTGAAAGAAGACCAACATTGTTGTTTACAAAAAAAGTTCAGTTAACTACTTTGGAAGACATAATTCGAATATCAGACGAACTTAAGGAGTATCTTACAATTAATTTAGTTGTATCAATTGATGGATTTACAAAAGATGGTTCTACATGGAGTGGTCCACTTTATAAAGACATTGATAAATCATTTGGTAACGAGGAACAACTTAAAGCATTACAAGACAAAGTAGCAGAACTTTACCTTATTACAAACCATGTAATGGCAAACTCGACTAATGGAGGATATAATTCATTTTCTGACTTGGCCAAAAAAATTAATGATCAAATATATACTTATGAGAATAGAACCTCTAGTATGTATTTACTGGAACATGACAAGGTATTTGAAAAAGCTACTAATAGTATTAATGAATTAGATGATTATGACTTTGATGGGTTTGCATTTAAGTACATGGGTAGCATCTTATATGATGATTTTAGAAATAACAGTTATATTGTTGACCAAATCATATTAACTGAGGAATTTTTAGAAGAGTTGGATAAGGATATAGCGCTATATAATGCTAACTCATATATGTTTCCTTACATTGATTCATATTTTGATTTTCCATTATACTCGTCACAATTTATTACGTTTGATGATACCGTTCCATTTTTATCAATTGCCTTATCAGATATTGTGAACTTGTATAGTCCTTATGCTAATTTTTTCCCTCAAAACAGAGATGACTTGTTAAGGATGATTGATTTTCATGTCTATCCTTCGTTTATATTGACTGACAAATCATCTAAAGAACTACAGGATACTAATCTTGAGGCTATTTATTCATCTAAGTACGATTCTTTGGAACCTGCGGTGTATCAGTACTATGAATTCTTAAATGATGCATTAAGGGAGACAAAAGATGCTACAATTGTTGATCGTGATGTACTTGATGAGGGAGTAATCAAAGTTACCTACTCTAATGGAGTATACATTGTAATAAATTATACTGATATTTCTCAAGTTTACTATGACGACACAATACTTCCGAAGTCATATCTTGTAGGTGATGAATCATGAGAAAAGTAAGAGTTAGTCGTAAAGTAAGAGAAAATCTTATAGGATATTCATTTATTTCTATATGGATTATCGGTTTGTTAGTATTTATGATTTACCCACTCCTAATGTCTATCTATTACTCGTTTAGTGATGTTAGAATATTAGGTACTGGTATTAGTGTTGAGTTTCACGGTTTCACTAATTTTACTAATTTATTTAAACTTGAAGAGGGATTTGTTTTTATTGAATTACTGATTAGTTTTGTAAAAGAATTGGTACTTCAAGTTCCTATCATTATAATATTTTCGGTATTGATTGCAGTCCTATTAAATCAAAAAATTAAGGGACGAGGATTCTTTCGATCAATATTCTTTTTACCAGTAATAATAGCGTCAGGACCTGTTATAAGTGAATTAATAAGTCAAGGTGCAGGTGGGGCGAATGTCTTTGAGACATACGGTTTTATTCAAATTATTGAGCAATCATTAAATCCCCAGATTGCTGAACCAATCATTAATGTGTTCTCACAAATTATTATTATCTTTTGGTTCTCAGGAGTACAGATATTAATCTTTCTAGCTGGATTACAAAAAGTCGATGGACAGATTTATGAAGCTGCAAAAGTAGATGGAGCTGGAGCTTGGGAAACATTTTGGAAAATCACTCTACCTACTTTGAGAAACTTGATTTTTGTAAATTTCATATATACGATTGTCTTGCTTTCAACTTTCTCAGATAATATTGTAATACAGAGTATAAAATCCAATATGTTCAACCAACGTCCCGGGACAGGGTATGGATTTGCAACAGCTATGTCTTGGGTATACTTTTTAGTTATTATGACATTAATTGGAATAGTTGTTATTATATTTAGGCCTTCAGATATGAAAACTAAAAGGGGGCGTAGGTAATGAATAAGTTCAAAAAGTTATTTAAATCAAGAATTGGAGAATTATCAACGTTTTCAAAAGTAGTAATATATACATTATTGATTAGTATTGGTTTTGTTTATTTGTATCCTATACTGTTTATGATCTCAAATAGTATGAAATCACAACAGGATTTGATTAACCCAATGGTTAATTGGATTCCAATGAACTTGTATTTTGGAAATTATGAGAAAGCTTTTAAAGTTCTTAATTATTTCCCAACACTGTTTGAAAGTATGTTGATTACAGTACTACCAGCACTTATACAAACAGCTGTAACATCTTTCATTGGTTATGGATTCGCTAAATATGATTTTAAATTTAAGAAAACACTATTTGTACTTGTATTAATGACATTTGTAATACCAGTTCAAGTCTATATGATTCCAAGGTATGTTATGTTCTTTGAGTTTAATCTATTGGAAAATCCATTAGCAATAATACTACCAGCATTATTTGGACAGGGACTTAATTCTGCAATCTTCATATTGATTTTCTATCAATTTTTCAGAATGATTCCAAAAAGCATCAATGAAGCAGCGGAAATTGATGGGGCAGGTCCTTATTATATTTTCTTTAAAATAAATGTTCCTTTAGCTGTACCAGCATTCATAACATCATTCTTGTTTAGTTTAGTTTGGTACTTTAATGAGACATATATTGCTAGTTTATTCTTAGGAGCAAAATACTCCAATCTACAGTTTAAGTTAGCAAGCTTTGTATCTGAATTTGAAGCAATGTATTCTTCAGAACAACTTATAATGATAAATGAAGGAATTAGATTAGCAGCAACACTTCTAACGATTTTACCAATGTTGATTGTTTACTTTACAATTCAAAGATGGTTCGTAGAAGGTGTTGAAAAAACAGGAGTAACAGGAGAGTGATTTTATGAAAAAACTAATTTTAGTATTAACGATTTTAATAAGTGTTTTTACCCTATCAGCATGTAACAAGGAAACAGTAATTGATGATACACTAAAGGATAATGATAAACTGTATAGAACTGAACTTAAAACAGATGTTCCTGATATTGTAACAGATGAACTAGAAGCAGGCTTTTACTTCTTCTGGGATTTAGCAAATAGCGATATCAATTCAAAAGGATTTGGATTGATTCCAGACCGTTTCAATACTTCAAATAACACTGGAGGGGCTGTGGCTAGTATTGCTTCTGTAGGATACGGTCTTTCAGCTTTGCCTATTGGTATCGAAGCAGGTTTTGTTACTAGAGAAGAAGCGGAAGAAAGAGCGTATAACACTTTACTTACTTTCAGGGATGATATGACAAGAACACATGGTTTTTGGTATCATTTCGTAGGAATGCAGACTAGTGAAAGAGTGTGGGAATCAGAAGTATCAATAATTGATTCAGCTTTATTCATCAATGGGGCATTAGTTGTAGGTAGTTATTTCGGAGGTCGAGTAGAAGAGTTGGCCAATGAGTTATATGAATCAATAGAATGGAATTGGTACTTTGATAGTGCTGCTAATAAGTTCTATATGGGTTATAAACCAGAAACTGGGTTTGAAGGTTATTGGGGTGGATATGCAGAACAACTTATGATTTTCATCTTAGCTGCAGGAAGTCCTGATTATAGTGTTCATAAAGGCGCTTATCAATTTATGAAATATAATTCAACTTTAAAAAATGAAACAAGCGAATATGGTGAATTTTATCCAACATATACAGGAAGTATTTTTACGCATCAGTATTCTCATGCATGGTTTGATTTTGAATCATATGATGATCAAGATGGGTTTAATTGGTTTACCAACAGCGAGAATGCAGTTGATGCAGCTATAGCTTATGCAAAATCAAAAACAACAGAATTTTCAGGTCTTAATGAAAATTCTTGGGGTATGTCTGCTTGTGATGGTCCTGGAGAGTATGTTTATTCTAATGACATGTATCGCGGTAATTACGGAAGTGGACCAGCTCAAGGATCAAACAGTTTTCTTCTTGATGGTACAGTTCCAGCTTATGGAGCGATTGGATCAATCGTGTTTAGACCAGATGAGTCTATTGCTGCAATGGAGAACTACAATACATTTGAAGGATTCCAAAGTGAATACGGATTCGTTGGTGCATATAATATTGATATTTTCGAATCAAATTGGTTCGCTAATGACATAATAGGTATTGATAAAGGAATATCACTATTGATGCTAGAAAACTATATGTCAGGGATGATTTGGAAAATATATATGGAAGTTCCTTATATAATAAGTGCGATTGAAGTACTTGATTTTCAACAGGTTGAATAGTACATAAAACTAATATATGATTTGAGGTGACAAACTTGATTAATGAAAATTTAATAGATATAGAGGAAAGAGCAATACAGTTTTTTTTACAGTTCACTAATTTTGATGTAAATTCAAAAGGATATGGGTTAACAGTTGATCACTCACAAAATAAGAATCGAGCATCAATTGCAGCTACCGGATTTATGTTATCAGCATTGATTATTGCAGTAGAAAATAAAACATTAGATGAAGAAGATGCAATATTCAAAGTAAAAAAAACGCTAGAAACATTATTATCTTTAGAACACTTTAATGGTTTTTTTGCTCATTTCTACAACATGACAACATCCGAAAAAATTAATACTTCAGAATACTCAACAATAGATACTGCGATTTGTTTGTCAGGAGTATTGGCATGCGAAACATATTTTAAGAGCGAGGAGATTACAGAACTCTCGTTACTTATTGCCAACAGAATTAATTGGGAATCATTTGTAGAATATATCGGTGGTAAAACAATATTAAGAATGGCTTATAACCCGAATAATAATGGGGACTACGTTGTCGATAAACCAGGATTCATCTCATCGTGGAATATGGTTGCTGAGCAATTGCTTATTTATCCAATAATTGCAGGATCAATAAACAATAGAAAAGTATCCAATGAATTGTATAAAGGTTTTGATAGAACTATTGGTTCTATAGGAAATGAGGAATTTCTCTACTCTCCACATAACACTTTATTTGTTTACCATTTACCTTTATGCTTCCTTGATTTACGTGGTTATCTTGATGAGGAAAATGTGGACTGGGTTTTAAATGCCAAAACGGCTACAAAAAGTCACCAGTTGTCTTCAGTAAAGTCTAAAGATATATATCCAACGTTTTCCAAATATACATTTGGAATGAACGCCTCTGATACAGATGGAGGATACAGAGTCTTTGGTGCGCTACCTAATATTGAAGACAAATTAGATACAGATGGGACAGTAGCACCTTATTCTGTAGTATGTTCATTGCCTTACCTTAATAAAGATGCATCAAAAGGAATTGAGAAAATGAAAACCATCAAAGAATTATATCAAGAGTATGGATTCTTAGATGCTTACAAGATAAGTGAAGATAAAGTTTGGATTAGTAATAAGTATATTGCTATCGATAAAGGGTTAGAATTGTTAAGTGTTAATCAATTAACCAGTAATATCGTTAGAAGAAGTTTTATGAAACACAAAATAATACAAAATGGTTTAAAAAACATATGTATTAAGAAACGGGATTAGGAGGAATATATAATGAAAACAATTAAAGATGTTGCCGCATTAGCGGGGGTATCAATATCAACTGCATCTTATGCAATAAATAATAGTCCTAAAGTCTCTACAAAAACAAAAGAAAAAGTACTTCTTGCTGCAAGAGAATTGAACTATTATCCAAATGGGAATGCAAGAAACTTAAAAAAACAGAGAACAGGTAATATAGGTGTATTTATTTACGAGTTTGCTGGACCAATCTTCAGTGATGTGTTAGATGGTATTCATAAGAAATTACAAGAAGAAGGATATAATATCATTGTATCTTCAGGGAAATCATCTCTAAATTTACTTCAAGAAAGACAAGTCGATGCAGCTATAATATTTGATGATAGCTTAGAAAATGACTCACTAGTACATTTTGGAAAACTCGGTTATCCAGTATATGTTCTTGATCGTGATTTAAAAGGAGAAAACATGTACTCATCAGTAATTAATAATGAAGGACTTGTAAAAGCCTTGATTCAAAGAAAAATAGATGCTGGATATAAGACCTTTGCTTATCTTAGTGGACCAGTTGATTCATATAACAATACTCACCGTTACATAGGATTCAAAAATGTTCTACAAGAAAACGGGATAGACAAGCATCAATATTTCGAAGGAGATTTCACAATTCATGGTGGGTATGAAGTTGGACTAAAAATTGCAAATTCAAATGAAAAACCTGAATTTATATTTTGTGCCAATGATGAATCTGCAATAGGATTAATACATGCATTAAAATCAAAAAACGTAAGAATTCCTAAAGATGTTGCAGTCGCTGGATTTGACAATATTAGTCTTGGTAAATATATTAACCCTACATTGACAACAATAGGTGTTGATCATTACAATTGGGGAAAAGAAGTTGCAGAGGCAATTATTGCTATTCTTAAGCATGAAAAACCAAAGGATATTTCACATCCGGACGGAGAATTTATTCAACGAGAATCAAGTTAATTGAGGTGTATTAAATGAATATCAATAAACTACTAAGTAGTATGACCTTAGAAGAAAAAATCGGACAAATGATTCAACTGCCACCAAGGAATTTTATAATTGATTCAGATACTGATGTGATTGGAAATGAATATGATTTAGGTCTTGATCTAGACCAAATTTATACGACAGGTTCCATTTTAGGAATTGGTAGTGCCACTGAAATGAAAGAAATTCAGACAAAGTATTTGGAATCTTCAAGATTGAAAATTCCACTTATATTCATGGCTGATATTGTTCATGGTTATGAAACAATATTCCCTATTCCACTTGCCTTATCTTGCTCTTGGAATGAAAAATTAGCATTTGATACTGCGCGAATTTCGGCAGTAGAAGCAGCTACTTCTGGTATTCATGTTACTTTTGCACCGATGGCTGATTTATCTAGAGACCCAAGATGGGGAAGAGTTTTAGAAGGTTTCGGGGAAGACACATATCTTTTAAGTCGTTTCACTGAGAGTATGGTTAAAGGATTTCAACAAAACGATGTTTCATTAAAAGGAAATATTGCCTCATGTGTAAAACACTTTGTTGGGTACGGAGCACCTATTGCAGGAAGAGATTATAACACTGTAGATATGTCGAAATTATCCCTATACCAAGATTACATTGGAGGATACAAGTCTGCAATTGAAGCGGGAGCGAAACTAGTAATGTCATCCTTTAATACATTTGATGGAATTCCTGTCACAGTTAATGAAAATCTTATGGTAGAGGTTTTACGTGAAAAATTAGGATTTGAAGGAGTAACGATTACTGACTTTGATGGATTAAATCAAGTTATTGCTCATCGTGTCGCTGAAAATCAAAGAGAAGCTGCCGTACTTGGAGTAAAAGCCAAAATAGATATTGAAATGGCATCAACTTGTTATATTGATAACATAGTTCAATTAATTAGTGATCAAAGAATTTCAATAAAGGAAATTGATGAAGCAGTTATGAGGATTCTTAGATTAAAGAGTCAACTAGGTTTATTTTCAAATCCATTTAGTTTTGCTAATGAGGAAGATGAAAAACTACTAGTTCGCTCAAGTAATCATCTTGAAAACGCTAAGGAGATTGCTTCAGAATGTGCAGTGCTCTTAAAAAACGAGAAACAAATTTTACCATTAAAAGAAGGATTAAAAATCGCTCTAATTGGACCGTTCGCCACAGAAACTAAAACAAATGGAGCTTGGTCATGGCGTGGAAATAATTACAAAAATGTAACTTTGTTCGAAGCACTAACCACTAATGGATATAATGTAGATATAATCGATTACTTAAATGAGCAAATTGAAGATCAATTAAGTAAAGTAGATGTCGTTATCTGTGCACTCGGGGAACATCAAGATGACTCAGGAGAAGCAAAATCAAAAGTGAATTTAGAACTACCAGATAGACAAGTGAAATGGATCGATTTTGCAAAAAAATCAAACAAAAAAGTAATCACAGTATTATATAACGGAAGACCATTGGTATTAAACAATATTGATAACTCAGACGCTATATTAGAAGCGTGGTTCTTAGGAAGCAAAACAAATGAAACCATTGTAGATATATTGACAGGGAAGATAAACCCTTCAGGAAAACTTACTATGAGTTTCCCAAGACATGTTGGTCAAATTCCAGTTTACTACAATCAATTAACAACAGGAAGACCAAGACTGGATCAATCAAATCCATATACATCTTTTTACCTTGATTGTGGTAACACACCAAAATACTCTTTTGGATTTGGATTATCATACTCGAACTTTATATATGGAAATATATTGATAAATAAGAAATACATGACTAAGAAAGATACAATTCAAGTTTCAATTGATGTGAAAAACACTTCGTCAATTGGAGGATATGAAATTGTTCAGTTATATATAAGGGACGAAGTGTCAATCATCGCGCGCCCTGAAAAAGAATTAAAAAGATATAAGAAAATTTGGATTGATCCGAATATAACAGAAACAATCCAATTTACACTTTCAGTTAAGGATTTGTATTATAAGAACCCAAAAGACGAGAGCAAAATTGAATCAGGTGTATTCACTATTCTAATTGGACCAAACTCAACAAATCTTCACAGTACAAAAATCAACTTTCAGTAAGGAGAATTATAATGATAATTAAAAACATACCTAAAAAAATGCAAATTTCCAGTAATGACATTACAATAAATCTATTAGAATCCGGAGATGTATTCAACATAACCTCTAATAAGAATCAGATAAATTTATTGCGTGGTAACATTCTGGATGGCTCAATCTCAAATATATATCTGAAAGTTTTTGATGAAGATCAAACTGTAACAACACCATTAATCGGAGTTAGAAGTAACTCTACTTTTAATATTGCTAATAACAAAGCAATCTATACTGGAGAATTTTATGGTATTAAATACCAAGTCGAAATGAATGTAGTAGAATCAACATGGTTTTACAATATTTCATATGATTCAAAAATTGAAAAGGAGATTCAATTTTACTATGGACAAGATGTTGGAATTAATCCCTCATCTACAATCCTCTCTAGTGAACCATATACAGTACATTACATCGACTACAAAGTATTTGAAAATCAGGATGGTTATACTCTTTGTGCGCGTCAGAATCAGGGTCCTACACAATTTCTACAAATTGGATCGTCTGCGAAGACAATCGGTTATGTTACCGATGGTTTTCAGTTTTTCGGTAAAGAATATAAATATACTAATATTCCAAAAGCATATAACGAGGATTTACTTGAATCAAAAATTTATCAGTATGAGTTTTCCTATTTGACACTTCAAACAGAAAAATTGAATGCAACTGATAGTAGTTGTTCAATTAACTTCTATGGACATTATGATAGTAAATTTATCGGTATAATTAAAGAACCAAAAGTAATTAATCAACCCGAATACAAGTTTGAGACTAATATGCAAACACAACATCAAAAATCTACGATTATTAGCCAGAAAACGATAAACGGGATAAGTGTCGATGAAAAATTCTTGCTAAACAAATATGATATAGCAAATCATAAAGAGTATGATAAAGGAACTTTATTATCCTTTTTCTCAAAAAATCATCACCACATTGTCACTCTACAAAAAGAGTTGCTAGTTGAAAGACCACATGGAAACCTTATGATTCACGGAGATATTACTAATGCAAGTGAAAATGTAATGGCTACAACAAACTTTATGTTTGGAGTATTCAATTCACACATAGTAATTGGGAACACAACATTCAACAAACTAATAGGTGATGTTCGAAACCCACTTAATTTATTAAAAGTGGGTGGACAAAGAATCTATATTAAAATAAATAACGAATTTAGAATATTAGGGGTACCTTCGTATTACGATATGGGAGTTACACAGACTAAATGGGTTTATGTGCTTGAAAATGATATAATTACAATTACTTCTTACGTAGACATTAACAAAACTACTCAGCGTCTACAATTCTCATCATCTAAAAAGTACGACATTATTGTATCAAATCAGATATTGATGGGCAGTGAAGAAAACATGCACGACATTCAGATGGACTTTTCTGAAGATACTTATTCTTTCAGCGCTCCTAAGAATTCAATGATGGGTAATGAATATCCCAATCTAGTATATAAAATAAAAACAACACCATCAAGTACCGTTTTAAGTGAAGAGGAAGTCCTAGGTTATAATGCTCAAATGGGAATGCTGTTTATGTCATTCGAGTCCATAAATGAAGTGAACCTTGATATATTTGGAAGTTTAAATAACGAAATACCAACTGCGATTACAATAGACTCTAAAACAGCAGATATAGATGGGACGAACTTTTTCAAATCATTTTTACAAAATTTCGAAATAGAATCAGATGATAAGGACATTCAGAAAATAATAGACATTTCCTTTTGGTATACACATAACGCACTAGTTCACTATTCATCACCACATGGTTTAGAACAATACAATGGTGCAGCTTGGGGAACAAGAGATGTGTGTCAAGGTCCAGCCGAATTATTTATGGCAGCACAAAGATATGATCTTGTTCGTACAATTATACTTAAAATATATAAAAGGCAGTTTTTAGAAAACGGAGATTTTCCACAATGGTTTATGTATGACAAATACTATAAAATTCAGGCTCATGAATCCCATGGGGACGTAATTATTTGGCCAATAAGGTTACTAGCTAATTATTTAAATAGTACTAATGATTTCACTATCTTACATGAGAAAGTTCCTTACATGTCAATGAAACAAGATCGCTTCACTAAAGAAGTAAAACTAATAGACCATGTAAAACATCAATTAGAGACTATTGAAAATTCTTTTATTAAGAATACATTTTTACCAAAATATGGTGGTGGTGATTGGGATGATACTCTACAGCCTGCTAATCAGAATCTAAAAGAAAACATGGTGTCAGGATGGACTGTTGCATTGCTATATGAGGCAATTAATGTTCTCTCTATAAAAGTCAAACACTATGATGAAGATCTATACTGTAAATTAACCGATTTACAAATCAATATTAAAAAGGATTATAATAAATTCATCATTAATGACGAATTACCAGCAGGATTCGTAGTTTTTAATGGTAACCATAAATTACTTATCCATCCAAATGATAATAAAACTGGACTGAAATACAGGTTGCTACCCTATCTAAGAAGTATGATTTCATCTCTAGCAAGCACTCACCAAGTTGAGAAATATCTTGAAGTCATTAATAGTAAATTCAAACATCCTGATGGAGTAAGATTAATGGACACCACAGTTACTTATAAAGGTGGAGAACAAACATACTTTCAACGTGCAGAAACGGCTGCAAATTTTGGCCGAGAAATCGGGTTACAATATGTCCATGCACACATTAGATACATTGAAGCAATGTATCATGTAGGAGCTACTGATAATGCGTATAGAGGGCTTTATGAGATTAACCCAATACTGATTCAAGAAACAGTCGAAAACGCCGTTCTGAGACAAAGTAATATGTATTTTTCAAGTTCTGATGCTGAGGTATCAACACGATATGAGGCTCAAGAGAACTTTGAAAAGATTAGAAGTGGACAAATCAATGTTAAGGGAGGATGGAGACTGTATTCATCTGGACCTGGTATATATATTAAGCAAGTTATAAGTAACTTGCTTGGAATTGATCAACTAGATTCAAAACTCTTAATTGATCCAAGTAGTTACTCATATGCAAAACTGAATAAAATTAAATATCACTATAAAGGACACAAATTAATTATTAACATCCACAAAGGAAGTCCTGCTTTGGTTATAAAAAACCAGCCAGCAAGTATAACCAAAATCTATAATAAATACAGATTTAAAGGTTACCTTGTAGACTTTGAGAAAGTCATACTTGATAAAGATATAGTTCTCGACTTACATATTTAAACCACATTATTCATATGCTGTCTCTTATACACATCT